>NZ_JBEXLL010000044.1:0-58217 GCF_040609955.1 Nocardia sp. NPDC004568 | reverse complement strand
CCCCGGCTCCGTACAGGAGCCGGGGCGAGGTCGTATCGCTTTCCGGAAGGAGCTTCGGACGAGTAGCGACGCCTGCCATCCGCGCAGCGAGGACGCGCCCTGGACCCTCACGGCACTGCGACCCGACCATGCCCGGGCCCTGGCCGCCTGTCATATCGCCTGCTGGCGCGAGGCCTACCGGGGCCTGGTCCCCGACCATGTGCTGGCCGCGTTCGATGTCGATCGGCGCGCCGCGGCCTGGGAGCGCATCGCCGGCGACCACACCGGGCGGATCGTGGTCGCGGAATCGGGCGGCGAGATCGCCGGGTTCACCCATTACGGCCCGCCCCGCGACGAGCCCCCGGTCGCCGACCGCGAGCTGTGGGCCATATACGTCCGCGCCGACTGGTACGGCAGCGGGCTGGCCCGGGCGCTGCTGGACGCGGTACTCGAGCCGGAGCGCTCGTGTTCGCTGTGGGTCTTCCGGGACAATCCCCGGGCCCGCGCCTTCTACACCACATACGATTTCGTCCCCGACGGCACCGCCCGGGCCGAACGTTTCGCCACCGCCACCGAGATCCGGATGGTGCGGCCGTCGCGATGTTCCGCCGCGGCCGCGCCCAAGTAATGTCGCGGCCATGAGCACCGAAGCCGAATACGTCCACATCGAGGACGGGGTCCTGGAGATCACCCTGTCCACCGCAGCAAAGGGCACCTCCCTGGATTTCGCCGGGGTCGCCGCGGGTACCGCCGCCCTGGCCGGCCTGGGATCGGATACCGGTGCCGTGCTGCTCACCGGCGCGGGGCCGAACTTCTGCGCCGGTGGCGATGTGCGCGATTTCGCGGCGGCGCCGGACCGTGCCGCACACCTGTACCAACTCGCCGATACCCTGCACGTTTTCGTCCGGGCACTGGACAGCGCCCCGGTGCCCGTGGTCGCCGCGGTGCACGGCTGGGCCGCCGGCGCCGGGATGAGCCTGGCCTGTGCCGCCGATATCGCGGTCGGGGGTCCGGGCACCCGGATGCGACCCGCCTATCCGGGTGTCGGGCTCAGCCCCGACGGCGGGATGTCGTGGACGCTGCCCCGGCTGGTGGGCGCGGCGAAAGCCCGCGAGATCCTGCTGACCGACGCGGTACTCGATGCCGCGGAAGCCCAGCGCCTCGGCATTCTGGCCCGGATCGCCGACAGCGACGAAGCGGTCCGCGACAACGCCCGGGAACTGGCCCGCACGCTGGCACGTGGGCCACGCGCCAGCTACGCCTCCATCCGCGCCCTGCTGAGCCGGTCGGCCACCGCGACCCTCGGCGAACAACTGGACGCCGAACGCGACGCGATGGGAGCGGCCGCGGGCAGTCCCACCGGCCGCGAAGGTGTGGACGCGTTCCTCGCCAAACGCGCCCCGGACTATTCCGGGCTGAGCTGACCGTCCGCGCTCCGGCGGCGCGCTGATCGTCGCGCCGCCCGGGCCCGGCCCGGCCGGGCCGTATCAGCGGATCCGGGTGACGAACTCGGCGACCGCCTCGGTGAACGCGTCGTTGTCGTCACCGGCGGCCGTATGGGCGGCATTGCCGATCTCGACCAGCTCGGCATGCGGAACCAATTCCATGAATTCCGCGGCGCCCGCGGCGCTCACCACATCCGATTGCAGCCCCCGCACCAGCAGCACCGGGATATCGAGTGCCCGGGCCGCGCCCTCGAGCATGGCGGCCATCTCATCGGGGTCGGCGGCCTTGTCGCCGAGAATGCCCGGATCCCAATGCCAGTACCAGCGGCCGTCGCGCTGCCGGAGGTTACGCAGCAGTCCCACGTTGGATGTGGGCCGGGGCCGGTGCGGAAGGTAGTCGGCCACGGCATCCGCGGCCTCGTCGAGCGTGGCGAATCCGTCGGGATTCTTGCTCAGGAAGGTGAGCACGCGATCGACGCCCTCGGGTTCGGGCCGGGTGACGATATCCACCAGGACCAGCGCGCCGATCGCGTCTCCGCCCGGCGCCGCGGTGGCCAGCAGCCCGGTGATACCACCCATACTGGCGCCGACCACCACCACCGGGCCGCCACCCAGTTGTTCCAGAACCGCGAGTACATCGCCGACCATGGCCTCGTAGCGGTAGTCGCGATCGAGTGCCCATTGGCTGTCACCGTGGCCGCGCGCGTCCAGCGTGACCACCCGGATTCCGGCCGCGCCGAGCCGCGCACCGGTCCGTTTCCAGGAATGCCGGGTCTGGCCGCCGCCGTGCAGGAAGAGCACGGCCGGGCCGTCCGGCGGGCCGTATCGGTCCGCAACGAGCTCGATCCCGCCCCGGCCGCGTAACCGCAGCTGGACGGGATCGAGCAGATTGTTCGCATTACTCACGATTTTCAGCATCGCAAATACGCGGGCGTTACGCCGTACGAACGGACGAATCAGCAGTCCAGGTCCATGGCGCTCAGGGTCCGCTGGAAGAGGCAGGCGCCCTTGGCGTTCACCGAGGCCGAGATCGTGGACGAGCCGGTCGAGGTGAAATCCTCGGCGATCGGGGCCGCGGGGTCGGTCGCCGGACTCATCGGTTCCAGAGTCAGCGGGGCCGCTCCGGCCGTCGCCCCGGTCGCCCCCGTCAGGGCGGCGCCCAACGCGAGCGAGGCGGTGATGCCGCGCAGTTTCATGGTGTGCTCCTCTATCTTGTTTCTCGTTCGACGCCCACTCAGGGCAGGCGCCAGTCCACCGGCTCGGCGCCGAGTTCGTCCAGCAATTCGTTGACCCGGGAGAACGGACGCGAGCCGAAAAACCCGCGCGACGCCGACAGCGGTGACGGGTGCGCGGATTCGATACTGGGCACCTCCGCCGCCGCCAGCGCCGGCTTCAGCGAGGCGGCGTCGCGGCCCCACAGCACGGCCACCAGCGGCTCGTCACGCGCCACCAGGGCGGCGATGGCCTGCTCGGTGACCTTTTCCCAGCCCTTGCCGCGATGAGAGGCCGGTTTGCCGGGAGATACCGTCAGGACTCGGTTCAGCATCAGCACACCCTGGCGCGACCAGGGGCTGAGGTCACCGCAGCTCGGTGTGGGATGGCCCAGGTCCTTGGTGTATTCGGCGAAGATGTTGGCCAGACTGCGAGGTACCGGCGAAACGTCCGGCGCCACCGAGAAGCTCAATCCCATCGGATGACCCGGAGTCGGATAGGGGTCCTGGCCCACGATCAGCACCCGGACGGCCTCGAACGGCTCCTGGAAAGCACGCAGCACATTCTCCCCGGCGGGGAGATACCCGCGACCCGCGGCGTTCTCGGCACGCAGGAATTCGCCCATCTCCGCAATACGGTCGGCGACCGGATCCAGTGCCTTCGCCCAGCCCGGATCGATGATTTCCACGAGTGGTTTCGTGCTCATGACCGCACAACCTATCGTGAGTGGCCGACATTCGCCGAGTCCGTCCCGGAGAACGCTTCCCAGCCCTGCGGACCGCGATACCGGGCACCGTCCACGGTCACCCCGTGACCGGCCTCGATATCGCCGATGACGGTCCAGCCGGGGGGCGGCGGCGAACCGGCCGGCCAGACGCCGGCGAACACATGATCCTCGCCGCCGGTCAGAATCCATTGCCGCGCATCGGCTTCCAGGAAACCGGCGCATTCCGCGAGCTCGGTATCGTGCAGCGCCGCCGAACGCACATCGATCGCGACGCCCGAGGATTCGGCCAGATGCCCGAGATCGGCGAGCAGCCCGTCGGAGATATCGGTGAGCGCCACCGGCGGATGCGCGCCGGTCACGGCGGTACGAACGAGGTCGTAGGGGGGCCGCGGGGCACGATGCGCGGCGACCGCCCGCGCCACACCCGGACCGGACTCCGTCGCGTGCCCGCCCGCGAGCACCGCGTACCCGGCCGCCGACCAGCCCGGCCGCCCGGCGATCGCGAGGATCCCGCCGGCCCGCGCACCGGCTCGGGTCACCGGTTGTTCGCCCAGCGGGTCACCGAAAGCCGTCACCGAGATCACCACCTGCGGGCTGCGCACGATATCCCCGCCGGCCACCGAGCCCCCCGCCCGCGTCGCCTCCGACCAGAATCCGTCCGCGAGTCCGGTCACGAAGTCCACCGGAGTCGGTTCCGGTACCCCGAGTCCCACCACATAGCCGACCGGTTCGGCGCCCATCGCGTAGATATCGGCGGCGTTCTGAGCGATCGCCTTGCGGCCGACGTCTTCCGCGGCCGACCAGTCCAGGCGGAAATGCCGATCCTCGATCAACATATCCGTGCTCACCACATAGCGTCCGCGCGCCGCCGCCAGCACCGCCGCGTCGTCACCGGGGCCGAGCTGCACGGCGGGACCCTGTTCCCGGCCCGCGTTGATCCGGGCGATGAGGGCGAATTCGCCCACCTCACGCACCGTCGGTCCTGTACTGATCGTGGGGCCTTCCTCACTCGCTGCTGCCACCGGCCCGGCCGCACCCGCCCCGGGCAACGAGGCCGTGCCCACCGGCGGAACGCCACCCGGTCGTACCCCGGACTCCGCGGATCCCCGATCCCGCGCGCCCGGCCGATACTCCGGTGCTTCCCGCACGACGGTACCCTGTGCCCGGTGACCAGGCGCGGCGGCCGGGACACCGCGTGCGCCCCGTCCGCCGCGTACGCGCTGACGAAAGGACCGCCGAGGATGCCGGGGACATCGCCGGATCAGGACACCGATACCTCGGACGGCGACGGTGCCGAGCGCACCGGGTATTCGCCCGCGCTGATCGCGACCGCGGTCGCGCTGCCGATCGCACTGCTGATCGGGGTGGTGGTCGCCGCGGTCATCGCCGCGCGGACGCCGGTCGAACGCGAACCACTGGCCCTGGGTCCGGTTCCGGCGCCCGCGGCCGAGGGCCCCGCCTGCGCCACCCTGCTGCCCGCACTGCCCGCCGACCTCGGCGAGTACACCCGCGCCACCCTGGTCGAGCCGGTACCGCCCGCGACGACGGCCTGGCAGCTGCCCGAGGGCGGCGAGCCGATCGTGCTGCGCTGCGGACTCGACCGCCCCCTGGAGTTCAACCGGGCGTCCCCGCTCCAGGTGGTCAACGGCGTGCAGTGGTTCGAGGTCCGCGACGACGCGGCCGCCACCGCCACCTGGTTCGCGGTGGACCGCGAAACCTATATCGCCCTCACGGTTCCCGACGGGTCCGGCCCGACGCCGCTACAGGCGGTATCGGACACCGTCACGGCACAGTTGCCGGCCCGCCCGATCGACCCGGGTGAACTGCCGAACTGAACGGGTCAGCGCAGCCCGGTACCGCGGGCGAGAGCCGTTTCCACGAGGGTGGTCAGCAGTTTCCCGTAACCGACCCCGGTCTCGTCCCACATCCGCGGATACATCGAGATCGGGGTGAACCCGGGCATGGTGTTGATCTCGTTGATCACCGGGCCGTCCTCGGTCACGAAGAAGTCGACCCGGGCCAGGCCCTGGCAGTCCAGCGCGCGGAAGGCGCGCACCGCGATCTCGCGGACCTCGTCGGACACCTCGTCGTCGAGTTTGGCCGGTACGTCGAATTCACAGACGTCGTCGAGGTATTTGGTGTCGAAATCGTAGAAGGCGGGACCGGGCTTCTCCCCGGCGTCGGCATCGGCCAGGTCCTCGGGCATCTTGATCTCGGCGAGCACGCTGGCTTCCACGCGGCCGTCCGGGAATTCCAGCACCCCGCATTCGACCTCGCGGCCCACGATGCCCGCCTCCACGATCACCTTCGGATCGTGAGCGCGCGCGGCGGCGATCGCGGTGTCGAGATCGGCCCAAGCGGTGACCTTGGTGATCCCGATCGAGGAACCGCCGCGCGCCGGTTTCACGAACACCGGCAGTCCCAGCCGTTCCCGCTGCGCGGCGGTGACGGTGGCGGTGCCCGGCCGCAACACCACCTGCACGCCGACCGGCAGTCCGTCGGCGGCGAGGAGTTTCTTGGTGAACTCCTTGTCCATACCGGCCGCGCTCGCCAGCACGCCGGGGCCCACATAGGGGATGCCGGCCAGTTCGAGCATGCCCTGCACGGTGCCGTCCTCGCCGAACGCGCCGTGCAGTACGGGGAACACCACATCGACGGCGTCGAGCACGGTGCGCGGATCGTCGAGGGAGACCAGTGTCCCGGCCCGGCTCGGGTCGGCGGCCAGCATCAGTTCCCGGCCGCCGCCGGTGACCGAGGGCAGGGTCCGGCCGTGCCGGCCGAGTTCGGCGGCGTCACCGTCGGCGAGCACCCAGGTCCCTTCCTGGGTGATCCCGATCGGCACCGCCTCGAAGCGCACGGGATCGAGGTTCCGGAGCACAGCACCCGCCGACACACACGACACCGTGTGCTCGTTGCTGCGTCCGCCGAAAACCACGGCCACCCTGATCCGGTTCATGTCCGAACCGTACCCTGCCGGGCCACCCACCGACCGTGCCGGACCGCCGGTGTGGCTATTCCGGTTTTATCTGCCGGCCCAGCAGCTTCTCCAGCGCCGTCTGTACCGCCAGTCCCTCGTGGCACACCTGGTGCACGGCCTCGGTGAGCGGCATCTCCACATTCTTCGCGGCGGCCAGCGCGCGCACCGAGGTGCACGATTTCACCCCTTCGGCCACCTGACCGTGCGTCGCCTCCTGCGCCGCCTGCATGGAACCCCCGCTGCCGAGAACCTGCCCGAAAGAGCGGTTGCGGGACAGCGGCGAAGTACAGGTCGCGATCAGGTCCCCGACTCCGGCCAGCCCGGCCAGGGTCACCGGTTCGGCGCCCAGCGCCACACCGAGCCGGATGATCTCGGCCAGCCCCCGGGTCATCAGCCCGGCGAGCGAGTTGTCGCCGAAACCCATGCCCGAGGCGATTCCGCAGGCCAGGGCGATGACGTTCTTGCAGGCGCCGCCGAGTTCGCAGCCGATCACGTCGGTGTTGGTGTAGGGCCGGAAGTATCCGGTCACGCAGGCGCGCTGCACCGCGGCGGCCCGTTCGGCGTCCACGCAGCCGATCACCGTGGCCGCGGGCTGCCCGGCGGCGATCTCCTTGGCCAGATTGGGCCCCGACAGCACCGCGATCCGATCCGCCGCGGCACCGCTGACCTCGGCGATCACCTCGCTCATCCGCAGCAGGGTGCCGTTCTCGATCCCCTTGGCCAGACTCAGCAGTGTGGCGTCGGGGCCGATGGCCGGTGACCAGATCTTCAGATTCGCGCGCAGTGATTGTGACGGCACCGCGAGGACCACGATATCGGCGCCGTCCAGTGCCCGCGCGTAGTCGTCGGTCGCCGCGACCGGCGGCAACTGCACGCCCGGGAGGTAGTAGGGGTTGCGGTGGTCGGTGGCCAGCGCCTCGGCGACCTCGGGCCGGCGCGCCCAGATGGTCACCTCGGTTCCCGCCTCCGCCAACACCTTCCCGAATGCCGTACCCCACGATCCCGCACCCAGTACCGCCGCCCTCGTCATCAGCCCAATATGCCATGACAGGATGGGTCCATGTGCTCGCACACCGTGCACGCCGTCATCGCGGTGAAAACCCTGGACAGCGCCAAGAGCCGGCTGGCCGGAGTCCTGGCCCCGGCCGAGCGGTCCCGGCTGGTCCTGGCCATGCTGACCGATACCGTGCGCGCGGCCGCGGCGGCCCCGGAGATCGCCTCGATCACCGTGGTCACCCCCGATCCGGTGGTCTCCCGCGCGACCCGCGCGCTCGGTGCCGCCGTCCATCCCGAACCCCGCGGCACCGCCACCGGCCCCGACCCGCTGAACACCGCCCTGTCCACCGCGGCGGCCGCGCTGCGGACCCGGCACGGCGAGGTGCCGGTGCTGGCCCTGCAGGCCGATCTGCCGGCCCTGCGCACTTCGGAACTGTCCGCGGTCGTCGCGGCCGCCCGCGGTGCCCGCGCGTTCGTGGCCGACCACGCGGGCACCGGTACCGCGGCGCTGCTGGCTCCGGCCGGTACCGCGCTACGGCCCAGGTTCGGGCGGGATTCGGCGCGCCGGCACGGGGACGACGGCGCGGTCCGGCTGCACGGGGACTGGCCGGGTCTGCGCCGCGATGTCGATACCGCCGACGATCTGGCGGCGGTGCGGGCGCTGGGGACGGGTCCCGATACCGCCGCACTGCTGGGCGAACTCGGCTGGCCGGCTCCGCTCCGGCCCACGGTGACCCAGGTGTGTCAGGCGTAACTCCGCCTTCGCTCCGCCGGGCCCGCTCGGTGGGCCGGATCGGCTCGGCTGCGCCAACAGGCAGCCGCCACCGCGTGAACTCGAGATAACAGTCATCAACGGCATATGCACCATGGCCGGTTCGTAGGGAATGATCGTAGGCGTGAGCGATACGGAAACCATCAAGCAGCAGCAGGTGCTCCCGACCCCGCCTCCGGCCGCCACCCAGATCCCCGCCGGCGGGACCGCACCCCGTTTGCCAGCCGATCGCTACCTGAACCGGGAGTTGAGCTGGCTGGAATTCAATGCCAGAGTTCTGGCCCTGGCCGAGGACGGTTCGCTGCCGTTGCTGGAACGCGCGAAATTCCTGGCGATCTTCGCGTCGAACCTCGACGAGTTCTACATGGTCCGCGTCGCCGGTCTCAAACGCCGCGCCGAGACGGGGCTTTCGGTGCGGTCGGCCGACGGCCGCTCGCCGAACGAGCAACTCGCCCTCATCGCGGCCCGCAGCCAGGATCTCGCGGTCCGGCACGCCGAGGTCTTTCTCACCGAAGTGCTCCCCGCGCTCACCGCAGAGGGCATCGAGATCATCGATTGGGCAGACCTCGAGGACGCCGAACGGGAACGACTGTCGGCGCATTTCCAGGATCAGGTCTTCCCCGTCCTGACTCCCCTGGCCGTCGATCCGGCCCATCCCTTCCCCTACATCAGCGGACTGAGCCTGAACCTCGCGGTGACCGTCCAGGACGAGAGCACCGGCGGCGAGCATTTCGCCCGGGTGAAGGTCCCCGACAATGTGGACCGTTTCGTCCGCGTGCGCCGGCAGGGCTCGGGCAACGGTGGCGCGATCGCCGCGTTCCTGCCGATGGAAGCTCTCATCGCCGCGCATCTCGATCAGCTGTTCCCCGGGATGACCGTGGTAGAGCACCATTCGTTCCGGATCACCCGCAATGCCGATTTCGAGGTCGACGAGGACCGCGACGAGGACCTGTTACAGGCGCTGGAGCGGGAACTCGCGCGCCGCCGTTTCGGTTCCCCGGTCCGGCTCGAGGTCTCCGACGATATGACCGAGCACATGCTCGATCTGCTGCTGCGCGAGCTCGAAGTCGATCCCGCCGATGTCATCCAGGTTCCCGGGCTGCTGGACCTGTCCTGCCTGTGGCAGGTGTACGGGGTGGACCGCCCGAACCTCAAGGACGCCCCCTACGTACCCGCGACACCGCCCGCGTTCGGCGAACGGGAGACGCCGCGCAATGTGTTCCAGGCGCTGCGCGAGGGCGATGTGCTGGTGCACCACCCCTACGATTCGTTCTCCACCAGTGTCCAGCGCTTCATCGAACAGGCCGCCGCCGATCCCCAGGTGCTGGCCATCAAACAGACCCTGTACCGGACCTCCGGCGACTCCCCGATCGTGAACGCCCTCATCGATGCCGCCGAGGCGGGCAAACAGGTGGTGGCCCTGGTGGAGATCAAGGCACGGTTCGACGAGCAGGCCAACATCAAATGGGCGCGCACGCTGGAACAGGCGGGAGTGCACGTGGTCTACGGCCTGGTCGGGCTGAAGACCCACTGCAAGACCTGCCTGGTGGTGCGCCGGGAGGGTTCCACCATTCGCCGTTACTGCCATATCGGCACCGGTAACTACAATCCCAAGACGGCCCGGTTGTACGAGGATGTCGGATTGCTCACCGCGGCACCCGAGATCGGTGCCGACCTCACCGATCTGTTCAATTCGCTCACCGGCTACTCCCGGAAATCCGATTACCGCAATCTGCTGGTGGCTCCGAACGGTATCCGGACCGGGATCATCGCCCGGATCGAACGGGAGATCGAACTCGCCCGCTCCGGCGCCGAGGCCGGAATCCGGTTGAAGGCCAATGCCCTGGTCGACGAGCAGATCATCGACGCGCTCTATCGCGCCTCCCAGGCGGGGGTGCCGGTGCGTATCGTGGTGCGCAGTATCTGCGGGCTCCGGGCGGGTGTCCCGGGAATGAGCGAGAACATCGAGGTGCGCTCCATTCTGGGCCGGGTACTGGAACACTCCCGGATCTTCAACTTCCGGGCCCAGAACGAATTCTGGATCGGCAGCGCCGATATGATGCACCGCAATCTGGACCGCCGGGTGGAGGTCATGGCCCAGGTCAAAGACCCGAAGCTGTGCGAGCGGCTCGACGAGATCTTCGAATCCGCCCTGCACCCGATGACCAGATGCTGGGTCCTGGACCCCGACGGCAACTGGAAATCCAGCCCCGACCGAGCCGGGGCCGACGGTGACGGTATCGAAGTCCGCGATCACCAGGTGGCGCTCATGCGACTACGCCGTCCGGATCAGCAGTGAACGACGCGCACACCCCACCGACCTACCCGGATCCCCGGACAGCACCCAATATCCACGCGGCGGGTACCGTCTTGTGGCGGCACGCACCCGGTTCCGCCGGTGGTATCGAGATCGCGGTCATCCGGCGCCCCAAATACCAGGACTGGTCGTTGCCCAAGGGCAAACTCGATCCCGGTGAGTCACCCGTCCTGGCGGCGTTCCGGGAGACAGAAGAGGAAACCGGGTTGCGGCCCCGGCTGGGCCGCTATCTCGGCAAAGTGACCTATCCGATCACCGGGCATCGCAAGATGAAACGGGTCGACTACTGGGCCGCCGAGGTCGTCGAGGGGGAATTCAGCGCCAACAACGAGGTCGACGAACTGACCTGGTGCTCGCTGGACACGGTGATGGCGGAGCTGTCGTATCCGATGGATCGCCAGATCGTGCGGGCGTTCACCCGGCTGCCCGCCGATACGCACACCGTGCTGCTGGTGCGCCATGCCAAGGCCGGACGACGCGACCGCTACAAGGGCCCCGACGAACAGCGCCCACTGGAGCCGGCCGGCCATCGGCAGTCGCTGGCGCTGGTCCCGAATCTGCTGGCGTTCGGCGCACAGGACATCTATTCGGCCGAACCGTTGCGCTGTGTGCAGACCGTGGCGCCGCTGGCCGAGGAACTCGGCGTCGAGGTGGAGATCGAACCGCTGCTGGGCGATATCGGCTACGCCGCCGATCCGGACAAGGCCCGCGACCGGATCCGGTCGCTGGTCTCGGCGCGGCGCGTCCAGGTGCTGTGCAGCCAGGGCGACACCATTCCGGACCTGGTCCGCTGGTGGGCGGCACGGGATGGAATGCGGTTGTCACCCGCGCGGACCCGGAAGGGGTCGGTCTGGGTGTTGTCGTTCGCGGGTGAGCGGCTGGTGGCCGCCGATCATCTCGACCGGTCGCTGGCGGTCGATACCGCCCCCGCGGTCACCGCGTAGCACGCGTGGCCGGACCGGTATCGGGGCCGAAGAGACGGCTACGCCCCCGGGGGTTGCCCGGGGGCTTGTCCGTCCGGCGTTCCGGTTGTGTGAATCTGCGAATCGCCGAGTCGTCACACCACCCGGTGACTCGCTGACGAGGACCGATCGCGGGGTCTCGTGCCGTCCGCGGGTGCGAGCACGCACCCGGGATCCGGCGGAGTCGAACTGTGCGGCGCATCCGCACGGGCGGGCCGGGCACACGGGATCCGGTGGGACCCCAGCTGGAATCAGTGCGGCGCCGGCGCGCTTGGGTCGCGGGTCAGCGAGCCCTTTTGGCTGTCGTCTTCTTGGCCGTGGACTTGGCGGCCGTGGTCTTCTTGGCCGTGGACTTGGCGGCCGTGGTCTTCTTGGCGGTGGCCTTCTTGGTGGCCGTGGCCTTGGCGGGCGTCTTCTTCGCCGCAGTCTTGCGGGCGGCGGCCTTGGTGGCCGTCTTCTTGGCGGCGGTGCTCTTGGCCGGCGCCTTCGTGGCCGTCTTACGTGCCGTTGTTTTGGCGGGCGCCTTCGTCGCGGCCTTCTTGGCGGTGGTTTTCTTCGCCGTTGTCTTCTTCGCTGTGGATTTCTTGGCCGCCACAGGAGCATTGACACCGCGTTTCACGGCGGGGCCGGTCGCCGCGAGCTTCTGTTTACCGGCGATAACCGCCTTGAACTGGGCGCCGGGCCGGAACGCCGGCACCGAAGTGGGCTTCACCTTGACGGTTTCCCCGGTACGCGGATTCCGCGCCACCCGAGCTGCCCTCTTACGCTGTTCGAACACACCGAATCCGGTGATGGTGACGCTCTGCCCTTTGTGTACCGCGCGCACGATGGTGTCGACCACATGCTCGACTGCCGCGGTGGCCGTGCGCCTGTCAGTACCCAACTTTTCGGTCAGAACGTCGATCAGTTCCGCCTTGTTCATTGAATCCTCCGCAGACTAATGGCCCGTCGTCGGACCGACTAGGTACCACGGTAAACCCACATTGGGCAAGAGTCTATGTGCCACGCCAAAATTCATGTGGTCTAGCACACGCACAGCTACCACGACATCTGAGGGCCCACTAAGAGGCCGAGAACATTACGCCTGCGAAATAGGTTCCGGCAGGGTCTTTGGTTTCCAAGCCGGCCTTGCCTTTTCGAACTCCGCGATCACATCGCTACGCCGCAGCGTCAGGCCGATGTCATCCAAACCCTCCAACAGGCGCCACCTGGTGTAGTCGTCAATATCGAACGGCAACACGATGGTTCCTGCGGTCACCGTGCGCGCCGCGAGGTCGACAACCAATTCCAGTCCGGGCTGTTCCTCGAGCAACTTCCAGAGCATTTCGACATCATTCTGTGACATTCGCGCCGCCAGCAGGCCACCCTTGCCCGCATTACCGCGGAAGATGTCGGCGAAACGCGAAGAGATAACTACCCGAAAGCCATAGTCCATGAGCGCCCATACGGCGTGCTCACGCGAAGATCCGGTCCCGAAATCCGGCCCGGCCACCAGGACGCTGCCGTGCTTGTACGGCTCGATGTTCAGAATGAAGTCCTCGTCACCGCGCCAGGCGGCGAACAGGCCGTCTTCGAATCCCGTACGAGTGACGCGCTTCAGATAGACGGCGGGGATGATCTGGTCGGTGTCGACATTGGACCGGCGCAGCGGAACGCCGATCCCCTTGTGCACGGTGAAGGCTTCCATCGTATTTCTCCCTGATTCGGCTATAAGTGAGTTTCGATATAAGACGGGCTCAGTCGAGGTCCGCGGGCGCCGACAGCGTGCCGCGGACCGCGGTCGCGGCGGCCACCAGCGGCGACACCAGGTGGGTGCGCCCGCCTTTGCCCTGCCGGCCCTCGAAGTTCCGGTTCGAGGTGGAGGCGCAGCGCTGGCCCGGGGCGAGCTGATCGGGGTTCATACCCAGGCACATCGAGCACCCGGCCTGCCGCCATTCGGCCCCGGCCGCGGTGAAGATCTCGCCCAGCCCCTCCGCCTCGGCCTGTTCGCGCACCCGCATCGAGCCCGGAACCACCAGCATTCGCACGCCCTCGGCCACCTTGCGGCCCTTCAGCACGTCGGCCACGGCCCGTAGATCCTCGATCCGGCCGTTGGTGCAGGACCCGACGAACACGGCGTCCACCGAGACCTCACGCAGTGGCGTACCCGGGGTCAAATCCATATAGCGCAGCGCCTTCTCCGCGGACTCGCGCGCGGTCTCGTCGGCGATCCGGGCCGGATCGGGCACGGTCGCGCTCAGCGGCAGACCCTGACCCGGGTTGGTACCCCAGGTGACGAACGGGGTGAGCGCGCTCGCGTCGATGTGCACCTCCCGGTCGAAAACCGCGTCCTCGTCGGTTTTCAGCGCCTCCCAGGCCTCGACCGCGGCATCCCAGTCCGCGCCCTGCGGGGCGTGCGGGCGACCCTTGAGGAACTCGTAGGTGGTTTCGTCCGGGGCGATCATTCCGGCCCGGGCACCGGCTTCGATGGACATATTGCAGACGGTCATCCGCGCTTCCATCGACATATTGCGAATGGCCTCACCGCGATACTCGAGCACATAGCCCTGCCCGCCGCCGGTACCGATTTCGGCGATCACCGCGAGAATGAGGTCTTTACTGGTGACCCCCGGCGGCAGCACACCGTCCACGGTGATCGCCATTGTCTTGAACGGCCGCAGCGACAGGGTCTGCGTGGCAAGCACATGCTCGACCTCGCTGGTGCCGATTCCCATGGCCAGCGCGCCGAAAGCACCATGGGTGGAGGTGTGGCTGTCCCCGCATACCACAGTGGTGCCGGGCTGGGTCAGCCCCAGCTGCGGTCCGACGACGTGGACGATGCCCTGTTCCCGGTCGCCCATCGGGTGCAGCCGCACGCCGAATTCCGCGCAGTTGCGGCGCAGCGTCTCCACCTGGGTGCGCGAGACCGGGTCGGCGATGGGTTTGTCGATATCGACGGTCGGGACATTGTGATCCTCGGTCGCGATGGTGAGATCGGGCCGGCGGACCGGGCGACCAGCGGCTCGCAGACCGTCGAAGGCCTGGGGGCTGGTCACCTCGTGCACCAGATGCAGATCGATGTAGATCAGATCGGGTTCGCGCGCCTCACCCTCACCCTCGCCGCGGGCGACGACGTGCTGTTCCCATACCTTCTCGGCCAGCGTACGTGGCATTGTTTCGATCACCTTTCGGGCTCGGCATCCGGTGCCGGGCAGGCCCGGCACCGGATACGCGCTAGCTGGAATCACGCGACCCCTTCCAGGACACCACCTGGGCTGTTCGTAATGGCATCTCAGAATGCAGGACGCTAATATCGTTGTATGAGACAGCATAGCGGTATCGGCGTCCTGGACAAAGCGGTGTCAGTGTTGTATGCGGTCGCCGAGCGGCCCTGCGGTCTCAACGAGCTCTGCGAGCGCACCGGCCTGCCCCGCGCGACCGCGCACCGGCTCGCGGTCGGCCTGGAAACCCACCGGCTGCTCGCCCGGGACGGTAACGGCTCCTGGCGCCCCGGCCCCGCTCTCGCCGAACTCGCCGCCGGCGCCGCCGACCCACTGCTCGAGGCCGCGGGCTCGATTCTGCCGCGGCTGCGCGAGATCACCGGCGAAAGCGTGCAGCTGTACTGCCGGGAGGGCAACGAGCGGGTCTGCGTCGCCGCCCTCGAACCCCCCGCCGGGCTCCGCGACACCGTGCCGATCGGCTCCCGCCTCCCGCTGACCGCGGGATCCGCGGCCAAGGTACTCCTCGCCTGGGCCGACCCCGATCTGCAGCGCACCGTCCTCGGTGACGCCATGTTCACCGAGCGCACGCTCGCCGAGGTACGCAAACGCGGCTGGGCGCAGAGCGCCGGTGAGCGCGCGGCCGGGGTGGCCAGCGTTTCGGCACCGGTGCGTGATCAGCAGGGCACGGTGGTCGCCGCGGTCTCGGTCTCCGGCCCGATCGATCGAATGGGCCGCCGACCGGGAGCTCGCTGGGCGGCGGACCTGGTGGCGGCCGCCGATGCGCTGCACCGCCGACTCTGAGCGGCGGGCAGCTGCCGTCACTTATGGTGGCCTGATGGGAGTGAACCAACGGTCACAGATCGTGATGACCGATACCGAGATCACCGATTTCCTCACCCGCAGTCGCGTCGCCACCCTGGCGAGCCTGGGTGCGGACGGTAAACCGCACCTCACCGCCATGTGGTACGCGCTCATCACCGATCCGGAGCGGCCCGACGCGATCCCCGAACTGTGGTTCGAGACCAAGGGCAAATCCCAGAAGGCCGTCAACCTGCGTCGCGACCCCACGGTCACCTGCATGATCGAGGCCGGGAAAACCTACGACACCCTGCGCGGAGTCTCCCTCGAGGGCCGCGCCGAGGTCATCGACGACCCGGAGAAGCTGTTCGCCGTCGGCGTCAGCGTCTGGGAGCGCTACACCGGCCCGTACACCGACGATATGCGCGAACACGTCGAAGGCATGCTGAACAAGCGCGTCGCGGTCCGCATCGTCCCCGACCGCATCCGCAGCTGGGACCACCGCAAACTGGGTCTGCCCGCCATGCCCCTGGGCGGGTCCACCGCCCACGCCCTGGACGACTGATCGATCCCGGGTGCTGTCCGGCCCGGCAGCACCCGGCCCCCTCGTTCGCCCCGCCCCGCCACCCACGCCGGACCCGGCTCGTTACCGGCCCGAATGCAGGTGGCGAGCCGGGTCCGGCGAGCCCACATATCGCCCCGATGAGGCTCGGGCCGGCCGCCACGGCCGCCGGTACACCGGTGCGGACCGGCTTTCCCGGCCCGATCCAGCCCTCTCCCACCCGCCCCGCGCACCACAGGTCTTCAGGACCAGCACAGTGCGACCCCGAGCAACCCATACCGACGGCCAAGGCACAAACCCGCCACCATTCGCGCACTGCATCCGGCGAACCCCGTGGTGGCCGACGGTGTCGAACCAAGCGGCCGAGGCGCCGCCGAGCCGAGATTCTCGAAGTCGAGTCGCGCCACGCCGGATTTCCCGCCCGAACCCGCCGACCGGCCGAAAGCAAGAAGTTCGGCCAGGGTCCGCGGCCACAACTACGGCCTCACGTTCGGAGGCAACCAACCCGAGAAATGTCCCGGGGCGGACCGGCCCGAGATCGTTTCCCGTCCACGAAAGCTCGCGCCGTCACAGTCGGGGGCCGGCGATCCATAGAGGGCTTCCAGGGCGACACGCCGGCGACAAATCCACAGGTAATCAGCCATAAAGCGGCTTCTCACAGCATCCCTCGCGCGGCTCGACCACGAGCAGTCGGCGAACGGATCCAGGGCCGAAGCCCCGGCAGCATCAGGACCGGCCCGAGACCGTTTCCCGTCCACGAAAGCTCACGCCGTCACAGTCGGGGACCGGCGATCCATAGAGGGCCTTTCGGGTCACCGACCAGGCAGCGTTCCAGGGACGAACCCGGCGTCACATTCACCGATGAGCAGTCCACAGAGGGTCCAGGGGCGAATGCCCCGGCCCGACCCCTGACCGCTTCCAGTCCATAAAGGGGCCCAGGGACGAAGCCCCGGCCCACCCCCGAACCGTTCCCGGTCCGCAAAGGGGGTCCAGGGGGCGCCGAGCCCGCCTGGGCGGGGTGCGGGGGTTGCACCCCCGCAAAACATCGCGAATCAGCAAAGGCCCATGCTCTCCATGAGCATGGGCCTCGCAGCTGAGTAGCCCCGACGGGATTTGAACCCGCGCTACCGCCTTGAGAGGGCGGCGTCCTAGGCCGCTAGACGACGGGGCCAGGACTTGTGATCAACTCCTGGCTGGAGTGGATCGCGGATCTCTCGATCCGAAGCTCGATCAGCGTAACCGACCGGGCGGCGGCGACCAAATCGCCTGGATAATTCGTTCCGCACCGCATCTGGACGATGAAGCTGAGAGCGATCTCCGCTGGGGTACCAGGACTCGAACCTAGAATGGCTGAACCAGAATCAGCTGTGTTGCCAATTACACCATACCCCAATGACCTGGGCTTTCGATCGCACCGCTGGCTGCGGTGGCACCGTCGTTCCGGCCGAGAAAGAGAGTACCAAACCGCTCCGGGGAAACTACAAATCGCCTGGTCACGCCACCACATCAGGTGGGTAACGGTGCCGCGGCGCAGCCGACCGGACGCCGGTGGCGCCGCACGCACGCCGTCCCGGGGCAGTGCCGGGGACGGCGTGCGCGGCGGCGCTCAGTCGGCCGGCGGCGTCCAGGCGCGGCCCGCGCGCAGTCGCTGCATGGTGAGCTCGCGGCCCAGCAGTTCCATGGATTCGTACAGCGGCGGACTGATATGCGACCCGGTGACCGATACCCGTACCGGCGCGAAGGCTTTCCGCGGTTTCAATTCCATTCCGTCGATGAGCGCGACTTTCAGCGCGTCCTCGATCTCGGAAGCGGTCCAGGCGGTCAGCGGTTCGAGGGCGGAAATTGCGGCATCCAATACCGGAGCGGCGTCCGGACCCAAATTCTTCTTGCCCGCCGCGGGGTCGATACCGAACTCCTCGGACGGCGCGAAGAGGAATCGCAACAGCCCCCATGCGTCGTCGAGTACGACAATGCGAGTCTGCACCAGATCGGCAGCTGCCGCGAATACCTTCTCGTCTATTCCGGGACCGATATATCCACGGTCCGCGAAAAAAGTGCGCAACCGTCCGGCAAAATCGGCCGGCTCCAGCAAACGGATGTGCTCGGCATTGATCGCATCGGCCTTCTTCTGATCGAAGCGAGCCGGGTTCGAATTCACTTTCGATATGTCGAAGGCCGCGACCATCTCCTCCATGGAGAAGACATCGTGGTCGTCGGCGATGCTCCAGCCGAGGAGTGCCAGGTAATTGAGGAGGCCCTCGGGAATGAACCCCCGATCGCGGTGGAGGAAGAGGTCGGACTCCGGGTCGCGCTTGGACAGCTTCTTGTTTCCCTGCCCCATCACGAACGGCAGGTGACCGAATTCGGGGGTGAAATCGGCGACCCCGATACGCTGCAGTGCGGCATAGAGCGCGAGCTGACGCGGCGTGGAGGAGAGCAGGTCCTCACCGCGCAGGACGTGGGTTATCCGCATGGTGGCGTCATCGACCGGGTTGACCAGGGTATAGAGCGGATCACCGGTGCCGCGGGTGAGCGCGTAGTCGGGCACCGAACCCGCTTTGAAGGTGGTTTCCCCGCGTACCAGGTCGTGCCAGGTGAGATCGGTATCGGGCATACGCAGCCGGACCACCGCGCCCCGGCCGGCGGCCTTGTATTCGGCGATCTGTTCGGCCGTGAGATCGCGGTCGAAATTGTCGTAGCCGAGTTTCGGATCACGTCCGGCCGCCCGATGGCGCGCCTCGACTTCCTCCGGTGTGGAGAAGGATTCGTACGCCTCGCCGGCATCGAGGAGTTTTTGCACCACGTCGCGGTGGATTTCGCGCCGCTGCGACTGCCGGTAGGGCGCATAGGGTCCGCCGATTTCCGGACCTTCGTCCCAATCGAGTCCGAGCCAGCGCAACGCGTCCAACAGCGCCTGATAGGACTCTTCGGAATCCCGCGCGGCGTCGGTGTCTTCGATACGGAAGACGAACGTGCCGCCCTGATGGCGGGCGTAGGCCCAGTTGAACAGCGCCGTGCGGATGAGCCCGACATGCGGTGTCCCGGTGGGTGACGGGCAGAAACGGACCCGTACGTTTGTCATGTCCCTCTTTCGTTCAGCGTTTTGCGGCAACAGGATTGGTGAGCGTGCCGATACCGGAGACGGTGACCGAGACCGTTTGACCGTCTTTCATCGGACCGACACCTTCGGGAGTTCCGGTGAGGATCACGTCACCGGGGAGCAGGGTCATCACGCGGGTGACCCATTCGATGATATCCGGGATATCGTGCAGCAGTAGCGATGTGGTACTGCGCTGACGTACCGCACCGTCGAGTTCGGTGGTGATCTCGAGATCCGCCGGATCGAGTTCGGTTTCGATCCACGGCCCCAGCGGGCAGAAGGTGTCGTAGCCCTTGGCCCGGGTCCACTGACCGTCCTGGGCCTGCTGGTCGCGGGCGGTCACATCATTGGCGACGGTGTAGCCGAGGATGACGTCCTTGGCCCGAGCCGCGGGCACGTCCTTGCACGGCCGCCCGATGACCACGGCGAGTTCGCCCTCGTAATCGACGCGAGACGAACTGGGCGGCACGATGATCGGGATATCGGGACCGATGATGGACGTATTCGGCTTCATGAAGATCACCGGTTCGGCCGGCGCCTCACCGCCCATCTCGGCGGCATGGGACGCGTAGTTCTTGCCGACGCAGATCACCTTGCTGGCCAGGATCGGGGCGAGCAGCCGGATATCGGCCAGCGGCCAGCTGCGGCCGGTGAACGTCGGCGTACCGAATGGGTGTTCGGCAATTTCCTTGGCGGTTTCGCCTTCGATGGCGACGAACGCGACCCCGTCGGGGCTGGCAACTCGACCTAGACGCATGAGCGAAGTCTATCCAGCCGGTTTCACCAGCCCGAATGCGCCCGACCGGTCGGTCCGCCGGGCGGCGACAACCGTGCCACTGCTTGCGGGAGCCGGGGCCCGGAGGTGTACCGTGGCCATTGGAAGTTCAAAGATTGAGACTCTATTCTCATATATTGAGATGCTCTTGTTCTGAGATGGGGAACCATGGCGCACAGTCCTTCGACGGCCCGCCCGGCCGCCGCGTCCGGCAGGCAGATATCCCCCGCCCACCGCTGGCTCATGCTCGCCTTCGGGGTCTTCGCCCAGGTGTCCAGCGCGATCTTCGTGCACGGGGTGCCCTTCCTGCTCCCCGCGCTGACCGCCGGGGGCATGCCGCTGCCCACCGCCGGCCTGCTGGTGGCCATGCCCACCGTCGGCCTGTGCTGCGCCCTCATCGCCTGGGGCTATCTGGTCGACCGGGTCGGCGAACGGATCGCCCTGGTCGCCGGGCCGGTGATCATGTGCGGAGCCGGTACGGCCGCCGCCTTCACCACCAGCTACCCCGCCCTGGGGATCCTGCTGTTCCTCGGTGGGATCGGCGCCGCCAGCACCAACGGCGCCAGCGGCCGGGTGATCGTCGGCTGGTTTCCGCCCGACCGGCGCGGCCTGGCCATGGGAATCCGGCAGACCGGCCAGCCGCTGGGCGTCGGAATCGCCGCGATGTCGGTGCCCCTGGTCGCCGACCGGTTCGGTGTCGCACCCGCGCTCACCGTGCCCGCCCTACTGGCCGGACTGGCCGCCGTGTGCTGCCTGCTGGGCATCGTCGATCCGCCCCGGCCGGCCCGGGCCCAGGCGACCGGCGCCAACCCTTACCGGGGCAGCAGCACACTGTGGCGTATCCACGGCGTATCGATTCTGCTGGTCGTCCCCCAGGCGACCGTCTGGACCTTCGCACTGCTGTGGCTGCACCGCGACCTCGGCTGGTCGCTGGCGGCGGCCGGCGCGCTGGTCACCTTCACCCAGATCCTGGGCGCGCTGGGCCGGATCGGCGCCGGCGCCTGGTCGGACCGGGTCGGCAGCCGGATGGGCCCGCTGCGCCAGGTCGCGATCGCCGCGGTCGCCACCATGGCCCTGCTGACGCTGACCTCCTGGACCCACTGGTGGTGGGCCGCCGTCCCGCTGCTCGTCGTCGCCTCGGTGGTCACGGTCTCCGACAACGGCCTGGCCTTCACCGCCATCGCCGAACGCGCCGGGCCGTTCTGGAGCGGTCGCGGCCTGGGCATCCAGAACACCGGCCAGAACCTGACAGTCGCCGCAGTACCCCCGGTATTCGGCGCGCTCATCACCGCGACCGGGTTCCCGGCGGTCTACCTGGCGGCAGCGGCACTGGCGGCCGTGGCCATCCCGCTCGTCCCGGTGTCATCCGAAAAACCCCTCGAATGATCACGAGCCGACTCCGATACCGCCGACAGCTCCCTCGACCGGCTGCTCGACGGACGGCCGGTCGGGCTTCGATGAATACAGCCGCGCCGACCACCACATGGAGAGTCGTGCCGGTGGTTCATCCGGTGGCCCGGCCGGGCCGGACGAGCGGATGACCATCGTCAGATCTCGATGAGCACCGCCGGATCGAGCGCCACGCGAATTCTCGTGTCGGCCTCGATCTCGGCGATGAACTCGGTACCTTCCGCGACCGGCGGGTCCCACCGGTAGGAGGCACCGTCGAGAGTGCCTCGATGAATCCGTATACGCGGTTGATGTTCGACGATCCAGTACTCCGCGATGCCCAACGCCGCGTACTCGCGGACCTTGCGCACTCGGTCGGTGCGTTCGCTGCCGCTACCCGGTGACACCACCTCGACGGCCAGCAGGATGTCAGTGCCCGGAATCAGTTTCGGCGATTCGTCCACAATCGCCGCTCGTGCCACTGCTTTCGGGACGACGAACACATCGGGCTTACGGACACCCGAGGGCGTGCTGACCTCCCACTCGCCGCCGTCACAGACGAATACATCGGCGCGTTCCGCGGCTGTGCGGATTCGGCCGGCCAGCGACCACCCGATGAAGCTGTGCCGCGCCCCCGCTGCTACCTCGACCAACCACCCGTCTTCGAGTTCGAAACCCTTGCCGTCCTCCGGCAGATCGTAGAGATCCAGCACTGTGTACGGGCCGAAGCCGACATCACTGGTGGCGTGCCACGCGGTCATGCTGCCTCCCAGTGCTCGGGCCGTCCATCGGGGATACGCCCAGGTATCCCCGATGGTATCGGGCCCGCAACCCGATTTCGCGCACGGAAATCGGGGCCCTCGAGGTCAGAGCGCGGCGGCGATCCGATCGCCGATCTCGGTGGTGGACGCGGTACCGGTGCGGCCGGACAGATCCTTGGCGACCGCGTCCTGGATACGGGCGGCGGCAGCGGTCTCGCCCTTGTGCTCGAGCAGCAGGGAGACCGAGAGGATGGCCGCGGTCGGGTCGGCCTTGGACTGGCCGGCGATATCGGGGGCGCTGCCGTGCACCGGTTCGAACATGCTCGGGTTGGTACCGGTGGCGTCGATATTGCCGCTGGCGGCCAGGCCGATACCGCCGCTGACGGCGGCGGCGAGGTCGGTGATGATATCGCCGAACAAGTTGTCGGTGACGATCACGTCGAAGCGGCCCGGATCGTTGACCATATGGATGGTGGCGGCATCGATGTGCTGGTAAGCCACCTCGACATCACCGAATTCGGTGCCGACCTCGTCCACCGTGCGCTGCCACAACGAACCGGCGAAGGCGAGCACGTTCGTCTTGTGCACCAGAGTGAGGTGCTTGCGCCGGGCCTGCGCCTTGGCGAAGGCGTAGCGGACCACGCGTTCGACACCGAACCGGGTGTTGGTGCTCACCTCGGTGGCGACCTCGTGCGGCGTATCCACCCGGATCGCGCCCCCGGTGCCGGTGTACGGGCCCTCGGTCCCTTCCCGGACCACCACGAAGTCGATCTCCGGGGTACCCGCCAGCGGACTGCCGACCCCCGGGTACAGCTTGGATGGGCGCAGGTTCACATGGTGATCGAGCGCGAACCGGGTGCGCAGCAGCAGGCCGCGTTCCAGGAGACCACTGGGCACCGACGGGTCGCCGATGGCGCCGAGCAGGATCGCGTCGTGCTGCTTCAGTTCCGGCAACACCGATTCGGGAAGGATTTCCCCGGTGGCGTGGTAACGCTTGGCGCCCAGGTCGTAGTGGGTCCGTTCGACCCCGGGCAACACCACATCGAGCACTTTGAGCGCCTCGGTGACGACTTCCGGTCCGATACCGTCACCGGGGATCACGGCGAGTTTCATGACAACCACGCTTTCTACGAACGAGGCCGCGCACCTCAGCGGGACGCGGCTGCCGGGCCGGGTAGGTCTGTCACCGGGACGGTGGCCGGGTACCGGCCCGCCCCGGACCGCGTGGCCCGGGGCGGAGGTGTACCCGTCGGCGCACGCCGCCCACCGGCCCGGGCGGCGGCGTGCACGGAACATCTCAGAACAGGTCGACCAGGGCGACCTTGGCGGCACCGACCGCGGCGGCGATCTCGGAACGCACCGCGTCGGGCACCTCCTTGTTGACCCGCAGCACGACGGTGGCGCCTTCCTTGTTGGCGTCCTGGGTGAGCTGCGCGGCGAGGATATCGATCTCGGCGGCGCCCAGCGCGGTACCGACCTTGCCCAGCGCGCCCGGCTTGTCCTCGTAGTTGAGGACGGCCAGGTTGATGCCCTCGGCGCGCATATCGTAGTTGCGGCCGTTGATGTTGACGATCTTCTCGACCTGCTGCGGCTCGGTCAACGCGCCCGCCACATTGATGGTGCGGCCGTCGCCGAACACCGCGCGCAGGTCCACCAGGCTGCGGTGGCTGGGGCTCTCGGTCACCGTGGTCACCTCGGCGCTGATCCCGCGGGCCTGCGCCAGCGCCGGGGCGTTGACGAAGGTGACCTGATCGTCGACATGGGCGGAGAAAACTCCGCGCAGTGCCGCGAGCTGCAGTACCTCGACCTCGGAGGCGGCCAGTTCGCCGCGCACCTGTACTTCGAGGCTCACCGGCAGTTCGTCGGCGAGCGCACCGAGCAGAGCGCCCTGCTTACGGACCAGGTCCAGCCACGGCGCGACCTCGTCGCCGACCACACCGCCGGTGACATTGACCGCGCCGGGTACGAACTCACCGGCCAGCGCCAGCAGCACCGATTTGGCGACATCGGTACCGGCCCGATCCTGGGCTTCGGTGGTGGAGGCGCCCAGATGCGGGGTCACCACGACCTGGGGCAGCTCGAACAGCGGGCTGTCGGTGCAGGGCTCGGTCTCGTAGACGTCGATACCGGCGGCCCGGACGTGCCCGGAGGTGATCGCCTCGGCGAGCGCGGCCTCGTCCACCAGGCCGCCGCGCGCGGCGTTCACGATGATGACGCCCTTCTTGGTCTTGGCGAGCGCGTCCTTGCCGAGCAGACCCTTGGTCTCCGGGGTCTTCGGCAGGTGGATGGAGATGAGGTCGGCCCGTTCGAGCACCTCGTCGAGGCTCAGCAGTTCGATGCCGAGTTGGGCGGCGCGCGCCGGGGAGACGTAGGGGTCGTAGGCGACGATCTTGGTTTCGAAGGCGGCGAGGCGCGCCGCGAACAGCTGCCCAATCCGGCCCAGGCCGATCACACCGACGGTCTTGCCGAAGATCTCCACACCGTTGAAGCTGCTGCGCTTCCAGGTGTGCTCGCGCAGCGTCGCGTCGGCGGCCGGGATCTGGCGGGCCGCGCTCAGCAGCAGGGTGACGGCGTGTTCGGCCGCGGTGTGGATATTGGAGGTCGGCGCGTTGACGACCATCACACCGCGTTCGGTGGCGGCGGGGACATCGACATTGTCCAGGCCGACTCCGGCCCGGGCGACGATCTGCAGGTTTTTGCCGGCTTCGAGGACTTCGGCGTCGACGGTGGTCGCGGAGCGGACGAGCAGCGCATCGGCCTCGGGCACCGCGGCCAGCAGTGCGGGCCGATCGGGGCCGTCGACCCAGCGGACCTCGACACCGTCACCGAGCGCGTCGACGGTCGACTGGGCGAGCTTGTCGGCGATCAGAACTACAGGACGGCCTGCTTGGCTCACAGTGGGATACTCCTGGATGTGGGGACGGCCAGTTGACGGGGCCAAGCTTAGTTCGGACCGATCCGGCCATGTGCCGCCCCCTGCTGTCGGTATCGGTCGACCTGGACGGACTCGGCCGGGTGGGTGGTCCGGATCACGTCCACGATCGCCGCTCGCGGGGCCGGAACCGGGGCGGGATCCGCGCGGGCGTGGGCGCCCGGACGGATGTCACCGCGCTGATACGACCCGCCCGCCCGCGCGAACTGCCGCCGTTTCGCCCGCTACGGCACCGCGTTCCGGCGCAGGGCGGTCCGGGATTCCGGAAATCGGATGGGCCACGGGTTCGATGTGCAGGCGAAGCCGCCCACCGCATCGCGGCGCCGAAATCCGAACCTCCACATTTCCGGTTCACGGGCCGCCGAATTCGAACGATGGGATTTTTACACCAGGTAGTCCGGGCGAGCTGCCGAGAATCCTTCGGGCGACTGTCCGGTAAAAAGGTCACCGGCGAACCGGCTCGCGCCCGAGGATGATTTTCCGCACTCGCCGGTGCGCCGGGCCGCTACCCGACCCCGGAAAACCGAGCGGGGCCCCGCACCTCGAAGGTGCGGGGCCCCGCTGGATTCGTCACATCACTCAGATGGCGCGAACATCCTGAGCCTGCGGGCCCTTCTGGCCCTGCCCGATCTCGAACTCCACGCGCTGACCCTCTTCGAGGGTACGGAAACCGCTTCCGGCGACTGCCGAGTAATGCACGAAGACGTCAGGTCCGCCCCCATCTTGCGCGATAAAGCCGAAGCCCTTCTCGCTGTTGAACCACTTCACACTGCCTTGAGCCATGTTACTTACTTCATACTTTCTGTTGTGAGCCAGACGGATCACGGTCGATCCGCCTGATCTCTCTGACAACGATGCCACGTCCGGGAAAGTTCCTCCACTTCGAAAACCCCCCACTGGGAGGGATAACGCCGGGCCGGGAGACCGGCATCACGCCGGGGCGGTAGCGGTCCCCGCACTGATGACCCGCTCATGACCCGGTCGGAGTACGAACCCGGGAATTCCCGTAGTACCCAGGGATGATTTCTCGATCGGATCCGCCGAAGGTCTGTGACTTTCGCGACCATTGCGCGAGGGTGAAGGTTCAACTCCTTCCGGCCGGTCGTCCCGGCCGTGCCGGACGGGACAGTACGAGAGGATTCGACGTGTTCCGCACGACCCGAGTATCCGCGACCCGCCGGGCCACCGCCCGGATCGCCGTCGCGGGTGCCATCACCCTGATCCCGCTGGCCGGCCTCGCGGCTCCCGCGACGGCCGACCCGGCGGCCCCGGCCCCGGGCTACACCCAGGTGGACCGCGATCGCCACGGTGATCGCGACCGCGACCGCCACTGGGACCGCGACCGCCATCGTGATCGCGACGACCACTGGGATCGCGACGACCACTGGAACCGCGACCGGCACTGGGATCGCGGCTGGCAGGATCCGGCGGGCTGGGCCCGCCATCTGCTGCGCGGTCTCTTCGGCAGCAGCTGATCGAGATGCGGGCCCGCGTCGGCGGGCCCGCGTCCCCGGCCGCGGACAGTGGGGGCGGCACCGCGCTCGTCGTCCCGGCCGATCGAGCAGAGGGCGGCACCGCCCTTCCGGCACGGAGAACCGGCACACGGCGCGCCTCGGTACGAACCCGGCCCGGTTGTCCGCTCGTAGCGTAATCCGCCCGACCCCGCGGACCCGGGTTCTAGGCTCTGTCCATGACCGAGCCCCGCAGACTCCAGGCGATTCCCGGTGGACGCGCCGAGCGGCCGCCCCGGCAGCCGGTGGACCGGCCCGAGCCGCTGTGGCGCGAGGTCCTCGGTGGGCGACTCCGGACGCTGCGCAACGAGAAACGCGAAACGCTCGCGGAAACCGCTGAGCGCGCGGGCATTTCACCGCAGTATCTGTCCGAGGTGGAGCGTGGCCGCAAGGAACCCTCCAGCGAGATGATCGCCGCGCTGGCGGGTGCTCTCGGCACCTCCCTCGGCGCGCTCACCGAACAGGTGGCCGAGGACCTCCGGTCCCGGCGCCGCCCCGTGGCGACCCGCCGGCCGGGCGCCGCACCCACAGCACTGCTCCGGGCGGCCTGACCGGTCGGCGTCCGGGCCGTTGTCGCCCGTTCACCGGGCGGGGGCCGGGCCCCGCGGCGCCAGTACCGAATCGACCAACCCGTATTCGACCGCGGCCGCCGCGGTGAACACCCGGTCGCGGTCGGTGTCGTGCCGTAGCTGCTCCGGAGTCCGTCCGGTGTGCCGGGACAGGATGGTTTCGATCTCCGCCCGCATCCGCACGAGTTCGTCGGCCTGCAGGATGAGGTCGGGGATGGCCCCCTGGCCGCGGGCCGCGGGCTGGTGCAGCACCACCCGGGCGTGCGGGAGCATCGCCCGGTGACCGGGCGCGCCCCCGGCCAGCAGCACGGCACCGACGGCGATGGCCTGACCGACACAGGTGGTGTGCACCGGGGCGCCGATGTGCTGGATGGTGTCGTACACCGCCAGCATCGATGACAGATCGCCGCCTTCGCAGTTGATGTAGAAGTCGATCTCCTGGCCGGGGCTTTCCGATTCCAGGTGCAGCAGCTGCGCGATGAGCGCGTTGGCGACCCCGGAATCGATGGGGGTGCCGAGGTAGACGATGCGTTCGGCGAGTAGGTGCGAATAGATGTCGGTGATCCGCTCACCGCGCGGATGCTGGGCGATCACATTGGGAATGGTGTAGGTGCTCATCGGGTTTCCCTGTCGTCGGTGCGGTTGTCGTCGGCTCGTCGTCGCGCGCCCGGGGTGGTGGCGGTCTGCCCGCCGCGGTCACGCACGGGGCACGGTCTGCTCGTGCCGCGTCGGAGGGGCGGGCTCACGCTCGGGCCGCCGCGGTCACGCCCCGTGGGCCGCATCGCATACGGGTGCTCATGCGGAGATCCCGACCCGCTGGCGCTGCGGGACGACCTGCGCGAAATCGCCGACGATATGGTCGATGAAGCCGTATTCCTTGGCCTGGGGCGCGCTGAACCAGCGGTCGTGCAGGGAATCCTCGTAGATCCGTTCGTAGGGCTGGCCGGTGTCCGCGGAGATCAGGCCGAGCACGGTTTCCACCGTGTAGCGCAGATCGTCGGCCTGTACCTCCACGTCCACCGCGGACCCGCCGATACCGGCCGATCCCTGGTGCATCAGGATGCGGGCGTGCGGTAGCGCGAACCGTTTGCCGGGGGTTCCCGAGGAGAGCAGGAACTGGCCGGCGCTGCAGGCCAGCCCCAGCGCGAGCGTGGACACCGGACTCGGTACCAGCCGCATGACATCGCGGATGGCCAGCATCGCCGGTACCGAACCACCGGGCGAATGGATCCACAGCGAGATACCGGCCTCGCCGTCCTCGGCGGCGAGGGTGAGCAGCTGGGTCGCCAACAGGGTGCCGTTGTCGTCGTCGAGCGGGCCGTCGAGCACGAGGATGCGGCGGGCCAGGAGCTGCTCGCGGGAACGCCAGCCGAACAGCGGGGATTTGTCGTCGTGAGCCATGGTCACCACGCTGCCGGAGCGGACGGGCGCGCGGGAGCCCATGCTGCTGTCGGCAGATCTGCTCTCAGCAGCGGCGCCCGCGACCATCGGCCGATCGATACTCGAGATTCACGCTGCGATACGTGGGCGAAACACAGCCTCCCTACCGTGATTCCTCGTATACGTCGCTGTATACAACGCCGAATACGAGCAAGTCAGCGGGCTGACCTTTCCTGAGTGGAGGCCGAACGGTCATGAATGCAGCCAGAATCGAAGAATCCGGAAAACCCATGACAGTTCCGGCATCACGCCCCACCCCCAACCGCCGTGCGCGCCGGCGCGCGCGCACTCTTCTCGCCCTGCCTGCCGCCCTGTGCGCGACCGTGCTGGCGGTCACCGCCTGCGGTAGCTCCGCTTCCGATCAGACCGGCGCGAACGCGACCTCCTGTGTCGACACCTCCGGCCCGAGTATCAAGGTCGGCTCGCTGAATTCGCTCTCGGGCACCATGGCGATCTCGGAGGTGACCGTCCGGGATTCGATCCGGCTCGCCGTCGACGAGATCAATGCCGCCGGCGGTGTGCTGGGCAAGCAGATCCAGCTGGTCGGCGAGGACGGCGCCTCCGAGCCCACGGTGTTCGCGGAGAAAGCGGAGAAGCTGATCAGCAGCGACTGCGTGGCCGCGGTGTTCGGCGGCTGGACCTCGTCGAGCCGTAAGGCCATGCTGCCGGTGTTCGAGGACCGTAACGCGCTGCTGTACTACCCGGTCCAGTACGAGGGCCTGGAATCGTCGGAGAATATCTTCTACACCGGCGCCACCACCAACCAGCAGATCGTGCCCGCCCTGGACTATCTGAAGGGCCGCGGCGTGAAATCGCTCTACCTGGTCGGTAGCGACTACGTCTTCCCGCAGACCGCCAACCGCATCATCAAGGCCTACGCCGAGGCCAACGGTATCGAGATCAAGGGCGAGGACTACACCCCGCTCGGCTCCACCGATTTCTCCACCATCGTCAACAAGGTCCGCTCGGCCGACGCCGACGCCGTGTTCAACACCCTCAACGGCGATTCCAATGTCGCGTTCTTCCGCGAGTACAAGAACGTCGGCCTGACCCCGCAGGACATGCCGGTGGTCTCGGTGTCCATCGCCGAGGAGGAGGTCGGCGGTATCGGGGTCCAGAACATCGCCGGCCAGCTGACCGCCTGGAACTACTACCAGACCGTCGACAACCCGCGGAACAGCGCGTTCGTCAAGGCGTACAAGGCGAAGTACGGCGCGAACAAGCCGACCTCCGACCCCATGGAAGCCGCCTACGTCTCGGTGTACCTGTGGAAGAACACCGTGGAGAAGGCACAGTCCTTCGCGGTCCCCGATGTGCAGGAAGCCGCGGGCGGGGTCACCTTCGAAGGCCCCGAGGGGCTGGTGACCATCGACGGCGAGAACAACCACATCACGAAAACCGCCCGGATCGGGGAGATCCGTCCCGACGGCCTGATCTACAGCGTGTGGGATTCCGGCAAGGCCGTCGAACCGGATCCGTACCTGGCGGGCTACTCGTGGGCCGAGGGACTCGGGGGCTGATCTCGTGGAAGCACTGGTCGGACAGCTGTTCACCGGCTTGAGCCTGGGCTCCATCCTGCTGCTGGCGGCCCTGGGGCTGTCGCTGACCTTCGGTCAGATGGGCGTGATCAATATGGCCCACGGCGCGTTCATCATGGCCGGCTCCTACACCGCCTACACGGTGCAGGAGTACCTGGTCGCCGACGCCGAGGTCTCGCTGATCGTCTCGCTGCTCATCGGATTCCTGGTCGGTGGACTGATGGGTGTCGCCCTCGAGGTGACGCTGATCAAGCGGATGTACGACAGGCCACTGGACACCCTGCTGGTGACCTTCGGCGTCGGTCTGATCCTGCAGCAGGCGGCCCGGGACATCTTCGGCGCACCCGCGGTCCGCGTGGTGACCCCGGAATGGCTCGGTGGCGGGGTGGAGATCCTGGGCGCGGTGGTGCCCAAGACGCGGATCTTCATCATGCTGCTCGCGGTGCTGTGCGTCACGGCCGTCGCGGTGACGATGAAATACACCGCGATGGGCCGGCGTATCCGGGCCGTGGTCCAGCATCGTGATCTCGCCGAAACCAGCGGGATCTCCAGCCGCGGCACCGATATCACGACGTTCTTCATCGGGTCCGGGCTCGCCGGGGTGGCGGGGGTGGCGCTCACGCTGATCGGCTCCACCAGTTCCAATACCGGCACCACCTATCTGGTGGACGCCTTCCTGGTGGTCGTCATCGGCGGGCTCGGGCAGATCCGCGGCGCGGTTCTGGCCGCGGTGGCGCTCGGACTGTTGAACTCGTTCATCGAATACAGCACCACGGCCTCGGTCGCGAAGGTGATCGTATTCGTCGTCATCGTGGTCTTCCTGCAGGTCCGCCCGCAGGGACTTTTCACGATCCGGTCGAGGAGTCTGGTATGAGGGAATTCCTGACCACCCGCTGGAAGGTCTATTCGGGGTTCGCGGTCGCCGCTGTACTGCTGTTCGCGGTGGCGCCCGCGGTGCTCTCGGACTTCCGGCTCAACCTGCTCGGCAAGTTCCTGTGCTTCGGCATCGTCGCGGTGGGTATCGGATTGGCGTGGGGCCGGGGTGGCATGCTCACCCTCGGGCAGGGTGTGTTCTTCGGCCTCGGCGCCTACATCATGGCGATGCATCTCAAGATCTCCGACGCGCAGCTGCGCGGTGACGACGTCCCCGATTTCATGCAGATCGCCGGTATTCGCGAACTGCCCGGTTATTGGGTTCCGTTCGCCTCACCGGTGCTCACGATCCTGGGCATCGTGATCGTGCCGCCGCTGGTGGCGACGCTACTCGGGCTGGGCGTGTTCAAACGCAAGGTCAAGGGCGCCTATTTCGCGATCCTGTCGCAGGCGCTGGCCGCGGCCTTCGCCATCCTGCTGGTGGGTCAGCAATCCACCGGCGGGAGCAACGGGCTCAACCGGTTCCGCAGTTTCTTCGGCCTGGCGCTCAACGATCCGGTGAACCGGCGGCTGCTGTTCTTCATCGCGGCCGCCACCCTGCTGGTGATCGTCGCGGCGACCCGGCAGCTCATGTACAGCCGATACGGCGAACTGCTGGTCGCGGTCCGTGATCAGGAGGAGCGCGTGCGCTTCCTCGGCTACGACCCGGCCAATGTGAAGGTGGTCGCCTACGCGGTCGCGGCGCTGTTCGCCGGTATCGCCGGCGCGCTGTTCGTGCCGATCGTCGGGATCATCTCCCCCGCCGATATCGGGATCGTGCCGTCCATCGCCTTCCTGACCGGTGTCGCCATCGGCGGGCGCACCACCCTGCTCGGCCCGGTACTCGGCGCGGTCGCGGTGGCCTGGGCACAGACCAGCCTGTCGGAGAACTTCCCCTCCGGCTGGGTGTACGCGCAGGGTGTCCTGTTCATCGTCGTGGTCGGTTTCTTCCCCGCGGGTCTGGCAGGTCTGGTGACCCTGCTGCGGCGGCGTACCGGCGGCGGCGACAAGGCCCCGGCACCACCCGGTCCGGCCCCGGAACCCGCACCCGCTACCCCGGTAGGAGTGTCGTGATGACCGAACAGGTGACGACCGAGCAGACCCCCGCCGCCCCGGTCGCCGGCGGTAACGCCGGAATGCACAGCGATTACCTCGAGGTCCGGGGGCTGAGCGTCGAATTCGACGGATTCAAGGCCGTATCGAATGTGGACCTGACCCTCTTCCAGGGTGATCTGCGGTTCCTCATCGGCCCCAACGGCGCCGGCAAGACCACCATGATCGACGCGATCACCGGTCTGGTGCCGGCCACCGGGTCGGTGCAGAAATCCGGCGTCGAACTCCTGGGCAAGAAGGTGCACCAGATCGCCAGGCTGGGCGTGGGGCGCACCTTCCAGACCGCGAGCGTGTTCGAGGAGCTGTCGGTCCTGCAGAACCTCGATATCGCCGCGGGCGCGGGCCGTTCGGTCTGGACCATGCTGCGCCGCCGTCCGGCCGCGGTCTCCGCGTCGATCGAACAGGCGCTGGAAACCATCGGTCTCACCGCGCTGCGTGACAAACCGGCCGGGACCCTGGCGCACGGCCAGAAACAGTGGCTCGAGATCGGGATGCTGCTCGTTCAGGACGCGTCGGTCCTGCTGCTGGACGAACCGGTCGCCGGGATGAGCCAGGAGGAGCGCGAGGAAACCGGGAATCTGCTGCGCCGGATCGGGGGCGAACGCACCGTCGTGGTGGTCGAACACGATATGGACTTCATGCGCAGTTTCGCCACCTCGGTGACGGTGCTGGCCCGGGGCGCGGTACTGGCCGAGGGAACGGTGGCCGAGGTGCAGGCGGATCCGGCCGTGCAGGAGGCCTACCTGGGGACCGCGGCGGCCGCCGAGCAGGACGACGTGGGTGAACCGGATCCGGCGGTCATAACAGGACGTGACCACGGCGGGGCGTCGCCCGCGGCGAACGGTCACCGCACGCCGGTCACCCCCGGTGACCCCGCAGGGGCCGCACGTACCGCCGACGAGAACGAAGGGTGATCGCGATGTTGGAACTCATCGACGTTCACGCCGGTTACGGCCGCACCGAGGTCGTGCACGGTGCCGGGATCGAGGTACCCGCCGACGGCGTGGCCGCGATCATGGGGCACAACGGCGCCGGGAAGACCACCCTGCTGCGCGCGGCGGTCGGACTGGTGCGCACCAGCCGAGGCCGGATCCGTTTCGACGGGGCCGATATCACCGGGCTGCGGCCCAGCGCTCGGGTCAAGCGCGGATTGGCCTATGTCCCGCAGGGGCAGCAGTGTTTCGGCCATCTCACCACCGCCGAGAACCTGCGGGTCGTGGCCGACGGCCGCACACGCGGCCGGGCGCTCATCGACGAACAGCTGGATCTGTTCCCCGCGCTGAAGGATCTGCTCGACCGCCGGGCCGGTCTGCTCTCCGGTGGGCAGCGCCAGCAGCTGGCGATCGCGCGGGCACTGATCACCGAACCGCGCATGCTGATCCTCGACGAACCCACCGAGGGCATCCAGCCGTCGGTGGTCGCCGAGATCGAGAACACCATCACCGAACTGGTGTCCCGCGGCGGGCTCGGGGTGCTGCTGGTCGAGCAGCACATCGGTTTCGCGCTGCGGGCCGCGAGCCGGTACTACGTACTGGAGAGCGGCCGGGTCACTTCCACCGGGGCGGGCGGTGCCGCGGCGGTGGAAACCGTTCGCGCCGCCATGACTCTCTAGGCTGCGCGTCGTGACCGAACCACGGAGCAAACGCGAATCACGCAGCGACACTGTGTACAAGGCACTGCGCGACGAACTCATGTCCGGTGCGCTGGCACCGCAGGAGCGGCTCGGCGAGGAACGGCTCGCCGAACGCTACGGTGTCTCGCGCACCCCGGTGCGCGAGGCGCTGGCCCGGTTGCAGGCCGACGGTCTGGTGGAACGCCACGACACCGGGCTGTTCCCCTACCGCCCGCGCCTGGACACCCTGGGCGACTACTACGAGCTGCGGATCACCCTGGAGGTCCAGGGCATCGCCCGCGTCCTCGACGATCCGGAGCTCGGCCACGACCGGGCCGTGCTCGGACCCGAGATCGACCGCTGGCGCGCCTTCCGCACCGCGCCCCCGGACCCGGACGCCGGTTTCGTGGCCGCCGACGAACAGTTCCACACCGTTCTGCTCGACTCGTCCGGCAACCACGCTCTCACCGAGGCCCTGACCACGGTGAACGCCCGGATACGCCCCGTCCGGATGTTCGACTACCTGACTCCTGACCGCATGCTCGCGACCATCGAGGAACACATCGCCATCGGCGAGGCCGTCCTCGACCGGGATCTCACCGGCGCCCGCGAGCAGCTCCTCGCCCATATCGAGCAGTCCCGCCGTGTGGTGGCCGACCGCGCCGGTCAGGTGCTCCAGCTGACCCGTATGGCCCGCGCGACCAAGACCTGAATTCCCGGCTACTCCGGTAGCCGCACTGTCCACGCCGAGAGGATCGACCGTGACCGAGACCGCCCCGCAGTTGTATACGCCGCTGCATACGCCGCTGCCCGAATGCCTGCTGATCGCCAACCGCGGTGAGATCGCCTGTCGCATCCTGCGTACCGCGCGGCGGCTGGGCATCGAGACGGTCGCGGTGTTCTCCGACGCCGACGAGGGGGCACGGCATGTGCGGATGGCCGATCGTGCGGTCCGGCTCGGCCCCGCCCCGGCCGCCGAGTCGTATCTGCGCGCGGACGCGGTGATCGAGGCGGCGCTGTCCACCGGCGCCACCGCCGTCCACCCCGGTTACGGGTTCCTCTCCGAAAACGCTGTTTTCGCGGCGGAGGTGGAGGCGGCGGGGATCGCGTTCGTGGGCCCGGCGGCCGAGCATCTGCGGCTCTTCGGCGACAAGCACAGTGCCCGCCGGGCCGCGGCGGCGGCGGGGGTGCCGCTGGTCGCCGGGAGCGGACTGCTCACCGGGCTCGACGAAGCGCTGGCGGAGGCCGAGCGGATCGGCTACCCCGTGATGCTCAAGGCAGCCGGGGGCGGCGGCGGTATCGGAATGGCCGCGTGCGCGGGCCCGGGCGAACTCACCGACGCCTATCAGCGAGTTATCCGCTTGGCGCAGAACAATTTCGGTTCCTCGGCGGTGTACCTGGAACGGTTCGTCGCCCGGGCGCGCCACGTGGAGGTGCAGATCTTCGGCGACGGCCGCGGGCGCGCCGTATCACTGGGTACCCGCGACTGCAGTCTGCAGCGGCGCAACCAGAAGGTCATCGAGGAGGCGCCCGCGCCCGGGCTCCCCTACACCGTGAGCGAACAACTCCTCGGATCGAGCCGGAAACTGCTCGGGGACGTCGGCTATCGCTCCGCCGGGACGGTCGAGTTCATCTACGACGTCGACCGCGGGGAGGCCTCGTTCCTCGAGGTGAACACCCGGCTGCAGGTGGAGCATCCGGTCACCGAGGCGGTCACCGGCGTGGACATCGTCGAATGGATGCTGCGGCTGGCCGGCGGCGACTCCGCGTTCCTCGACGAGATTCCCGACGTCGGCCCGCCGATCACCGGATACGCGGTGGAGGCCCGCGTCTATGCCGAGGACCCCGGTAACGACTACCGGCCCGGCGCGGGCACTCTGACCGGTGTCGAGATCCCCGCCGCGCCGGCCCGGGTGGAGACCTGGGTCGAGACCGGTACCGAGATCAGCCCCTATTACGACCCGCTGATCGCCAAGATCATCACCTCCGGCGAGAGCCGGTCCGAGGCCCTGCACCGCTTGCGGGCCGCGCTCGACGAGACCCGCATGTTCGGTATCACCACCAACCTGCCCCAGCTGCGTGCCGCCGCCACCAGCTCGCCCATGCTCGATGCCCGGCACACCACCGCCACCCTGGGCAGCCTGGCCACCATCCGGCCCCGCCTGGAGATCCTGCGCGCCGGGGTCTCCACCACCATCCAGGACTTTCCCGGCCGCCTGGGACTCTGGAGCGTCGGCATCCCGCCCTCGGGTGCCTTCGACGATCTGTCCTTCCAGCTGGCCAACCACGCCGTCGGGAACTCGCTCGGCGAGAACGGCCTCGAGGCCACGCTGCTGGGTCCGCGGATCCGCTGCACCGACACCACCGTCGTCTGTGTGACCGGCGCCGAAGCCCCCGTCACCGTGGACGATCGGCCGGTTCCGATGTGGGAGCCGGTCACCGTCCCCGCCGGTTCGGTGCTCGATATCGGCGCGCCCCACGACACCGGACTGCGCACCTACCTCGCCGTTCGTGGCGGCATCCTCGCCCCCGATTACCACGGCAGCGCCGCGACCTTCACCCTCGGCGGGTTCGGCGGTATCACCGGCCGCGCCGTCGCCACCGGCGATATCCTCGGTCTCAAACCCGACGCCGGTGGACTGCTGGACCCGACCCCGATCCCGGCCGACGAACGCCCCGAATTCGGCCATACCTGGTACGTAGCGGTCGGCGAGGGCCCCCAGCCCGCCCCGGACTATTTCACGGCCGCCGATATCGCACAGTTCTACGACGCCACCTGGCAGGTGCAGGCCCACGCCAACCGCACCGGCCTGCGACTGGCCGGCCCGAAGCCGACCTGGGCGCGTACCGACGGCGGCGACGCCGGCCTGCACCCTTCCAACCTGCACGACTGCCCGTACAGCGTGGGCGCGCTGAATCTCTCCGGCGACACCCCGATCCTGCTCGGCCCCGACGGCCCCAGCCTGGGCGGTTTCGCGTGCCCACTCACCGTGATCTCCGCGCACCGTTGGAAACTCGGTCAGATGCGTCCCGGCGACCAGGTGCGTTTCGTCCCGGTGGGCGACGACCGCACCGGCGCGTTCCGCTCCTCGTCCGCGCTGCGCGGCCGCGGCCGCCCCACCCCCGAAATCCTCGGATCCCGGGAGCGGGACAACGGCGTCCTGGGCCGCCGCGACGCCGGGCCCGGCACGCCCGAGGTGAAATACCTGCGCGGCGGCGACGACAACGTGCTGATCGAATACGGCCCGATGGAACTCGATCTGGGCCTGCGGATGCGCGTACACGCCCTGAGCGAACGGCTGGAGCAGGCGTCCATCCCCGGCCTGATCGATATCACCCCCGGGGTGCGCTCGCTGCACCTGCACTTCGATCCCGCGGTCATCGATCAGCGCACCGTGGTCCGGCTGCTCGGCGAACTCGAGGACGATATCCCCGATACCGCCGATCTGCGGGTCCCGAGCCGCCATATCGCACTCCCGCTGTCCTTCGACGACCCCACCATCGGGCAGGCCATCGAACGCTACGGTCACGGTGTCCGCGCCGAAGCCCCCTGGCTGCCGTCGAATATCGAGTTCATCCGCCGGATCAACGGTCTGGACAGTATCGACGAGGTCCGCGATATCGTCTTCGCCGCCCAGTACATGGTGCTCGGTCTCGGCGACGTCTACCTCGGCGCGCCGCTGGCCGTCCCGCTCGATCCGCGCCACCGCCTGGTGACCACCAAGTACAACCCCGCCCGTACCTGGACCCCGTCCGACGCGGTGGGTATCGGCGGCAAGTACCTCTGTGTCTACGGGATGGAATCCCCCGGCGGTTACCAGCTCGTCGGCCGCACCGTGCCGATCTGGTCCGGTTACCGCCAGCGCGCGCCCTTCGAGGCCGGGAAGCCGTGGCTGTTCCGGTTCTTCGACCGCATCAGCTGGTACCCGGTCGAGGCCGGCGAACTGCTGGACCTGCGCGCCGAGATGGCGGCGGGCCGCTACGAGATGCGCACGAGCGTCGGTGAATTCGCCATGGCCGATCACCTCGGGTTCCTACGGGACAACGCGGGTGATATCGCCGCCACCGAGGAGCACCGGCAGGCCGCGTTCACCGCCGAACGGCAGCGCTGGGAGGCCAGTGGCGAATTGAGCGCCCAGGCCGATGTCGCCGCCGAACCCGAACCCACCGAGGAACTCGATCTGCCCGCGGGTGCCCATCTCGCCGCGGCGCCCATGATGGCCAACGTCTGGCGGGTGGAGGTCGCCGCGGGCGATTACGTCGAGGCCGGCGCCACCCTGCTCGTGCTGGAGGCCATGAAGATGGAACTGCCGGTGGTCGCCGAGGTCTCGGGCACCGTGCACACGATCACCGTCGCGGCAGGCGACCAAGTCACCACCGGCGCACCCCTGGTCGCCATCGATACCGAAGGAGCGCAATGACCATGGAGCAACTACCGCTGGCCGAACCGGCGACGGATACGCCGATCGGCGTGGCCACCAAGGTCGCCCGCGCCTACCGCACCATCCGCGAGCACGACCGTCCGGAAATCTGGATCACCCTGCGCGCCGAGGTCGAGGTCGCGGCCGAGGCCGCCGCGCTCGACGCCCGCCTCGCGCAGGGTGAGCGGTTGCCGCTGGCCGGGGTGCTCCTGGCGGTCAAGGACAATATCGACGTCGCCGGGATCCCCACCACCTGCGCCTGCCCCGGTTTCGCCACCACGCCGCAGCACACTGCTCCCGCTGTGGCCCGGCTGATCGACCAGGGCGCGCTCGTCCTCGGCAAGACCAATCTCGACCAGTTCGCCACCGGCCTGGTGGGTACCCGCAGCCCCTACGGGGCGGTCCGCAACGCCCTGTTCCCCGACCGTGTCTCCGGCGGCAGCAGCTCGGGGTCGGCCGTCGCCGTCGCGCTCGGCATGGTCGACGCGGCGCTGGGTACCGATACCGCGGGATCCGGCCGGGTACCGGCCGCGCTCAACGGGATCGTGGGCGTCAAACCGACCCTCGGCCTGGTCTCCACCACCGGTGTCGCCCCCGCCTGCCCCGACTACGACGTGGTCACCGTTTTCGCCCGTGAGCTGGCCCTCGCCACCGAGGTGACCGCCGCCATGATCGGCCCGGACCCTGCCGACCCCCGTTCCCGCGCCTGGCCCGCCGACACTCCCCTGGGCGCGCCCGCCCGGGCCACCCTCGCGATCCCCGCCGACCACGATCTGTCCGCCCTGTCCCCCGCCTACCGGGCCGCCTTCGACGCCACGGTCGCGCGCTGGCGGGCCGGTGGCGGCGAGGTCGCCACGGTCGATATCGGCGAACTGCTCGACGCCGCGAAACTTCTCTACGACGGCGCCATCGTGGCCCAGCGCTATGCCGCGATGGGCGAATTCCTCGCCGGGGAACCGGAGGGCGCCGATCCGGTGGTCGCGGGGATCGTCGCGGGCGCGGCGCGACCCGCCGCCCACGAATACGTCACCGATCTGGGTCGTCTCACCGTCGCGGCCGCGGCCGCGCGCCGCTTGTTCGCCGAGTACCCCGCTCTGCTCCTGCCCACCACCACCGAGCATCCGACCATTGCCGCGGTCACCGCCGAACCGGTGGCGATCAACAGCCGGATGGGCACTTTCACCAATTTCTGCAACCTGCTCGACCTGGCCGCGGTCGCGGTGCCGGGCGAGGAGACCGCGACAGGCGACCCGTTCGGCGTCATGCTGGTGACCCCGGCATTCGCCGACCAGGTGGGTATCGAACTGGCCGCGCGGCTGCTGGACACCCCCGCCCCGCTGCTCACCGGCACCGGCACCGATCTGCTGGTCGTCGGCGCCCATCTGCGCGGCCTGCCCCTGCACCACCAGCTGGAACAGGCGCGGGCCCGATTCCTCGGCGAAGTGACCACCGCGGCGGCGTACCGCATGGTCGCACTGCCCGCCGATCCGCCCAAGCCCGGCATGCTCCGGGTCGGCGCGGAATCCGGCCGCGCGCTGCCCGGCGAGCTGTACCGGCTCTCCCCCGCCGCCCTCGGAACCTTCCTGAGCAACCTGCCCGCGCCCATGACACTGGGAAAGGTGGAACTGGAGGATGGGCGCTGGGTCACCGGATTCGCCTGTGACTACGAATCCGCGCGCGAGGCAACGGATATCACCGAATACGGAGGGTGGCGCAACTACCTGAACGCCGATCGTTGACCCCTCCGCCCGAGACCCCGTGCGGCCCGTCCAACCGCACGGCGTCACCCGGCCGTTCCCGATGAGGGTTGCAGGGCAGCCTGCGGAGCAGGAACGGCCGGGTGGCCATCGACCACCCGCGAGACCAGCGAACGCGGGTCGCTTCACTGCCGGACCGGTGACCTGCGGCGTACTCGCTCACCGCACGTAACACGTAGTGCTGGACTATAATTCGCGTTGGTAATGACCTGACGAAGCGGGAGGGATTCGTTGTGCCGGAGCGCGCCGTGCCACCGCCGCCGCCCGGCCCCTCCCTCCCCCGCGACCCTATGCCCGCCCGCGATCTCCCCGGGTGTGTGACGAACCGGCCGGGTACACCGATGTTCGGGCCCTCCGGTGGGCATCCCGAATCCCGTCCGCGGGACATCCGCCGGTGCGGCGGGCCCACCCGCCGCGCGGCGCCGCTCCTGTTCACCCGCCGCCGGGTGTCCAGGAGGCATCCGGCTCGCCATACGCGCGAGGTCGCTCGGATCCGCGGCTCCCGGCCGGGCGGCCCTCGATTATCGACGGCCGGTGGCCCCGTCACCGCGCGGTGCCCCGGCCCGACTCACCGGTGACGAAGACGGCCGGTCACCGTCCCCCGTCCGTCGTCGCCCGGACCGCCCCGTGATCGTTCCGCTTCACCGAACAGCGCACGGAAGACGTGTTCGCGCTTGCGTCCGTCGTCGCGCTGCGGTGCGCAGGAACCCCCCGTACCCGGGGCCTTCGACCGAACCATCGATCCGCTTTGGAGTACGTGACCATGTCGATTCCGTCCACGCGTCCGGCCACCCAGGGGTCGCCCCTCGCCCCCGACGGCGAGCGCGTGCCGCTCTACGCACCCGAGTTCGCCGCCGACCCCGCCGGTGCGTACCGGGAGATGCGGCGCCGGTACGGCGCGCTGGTGCCGGTTGATCTGGCCCCGGGCGTCCCCGCGACACTCGTCGTCGGATATCGCCACGCCCTGCGCATCCTGCACGACCCCGACCATTTCCCGGCCGACCCGCGCCGCTGGCAGGAGACCGTGCCCCCGGATTGCCCACTGCTACCGATGATGGAGTATCGGCCCAATGCCCTGCGTTCGGCCGGCGAGGAGCACGCCCGCCTGCGCGCGCCCATTGTCGCGGGGCTCGAGGCGGTGGATCTGCATCAGCTGCGTGCCACCATCGAACGGCTGGCGATCCCGCTGATCAACGATTTCTGCGCGACCGGCACGGCGGACCTGCGCACGGAATACGCGTTTCCACTGACCTTCGCCACGCTGACCGAATTGATGGGTCTCTCACCGGAAGCCGGGCACACCGCGTTCGAGGGGATGGCGGCGATCCTGGACGCCACCTCCGCGGAGAGCGCCGCCGAGGGAAATATGCGTTTCGCCGGGGCCCTGATGGAGGTGGTCGGACAGAAGCGCACCTGCCCGGCCCGGGATGTGACCTCCTGGATGATGCAGCACCAATCCCGGCTCGACGATATGGAGATGGTGCAGCAGGCGGCCCTGGTGTACGCCGCCGGTACCGAGCCCACCACCTCGCTGATCACCACCACCCTGCGGCTCATACTCATCGACGAGCGGTTCGGCAGTCATATGCTCGGCGGTTCGCTGTCGACCCGCGACGCCATCGACGAGGTGCTCTTCGCCGACCCGCCGCTGCCGAACTTCTGCACCTCCTACCCGCGCCAGCCGATCCTCATCGGCAACACCTGGCTGCCGGCCGATCAGCCGGTGGTGATCAGCATCGCCGCCTGTAACACCGATCCGCGGATCGGTAGCGGCGAACGTATCGGCAACCGCTCCCATCTCGCCTGGGGCCAGGGCAGTCACGCCTGCACGGCCGAGAACATCGCGCGCATCATCGCCGGCGAGGCGGTGGACCAGCTGCTCGACGCCCTGCCGGAGATCGAACTCGCCGTCCCCGCCGAGGACCTGACCTGGCGCCCGGGTCTGTTCCAGCGCGCCCTGAGTTCACTCCCCGTGCAGTTCCCCCCGTCCGCTCCCCTGACCCCGATGACAGGAGCACCTCGATGACCCAGGAGCAGTCGCAGACCGAACCACTGGTACTCGGCCCCGCCGGCGCCGATTTCCACACCGAGATCCATCGGATCCGGGCCCGGGGCCGGATGGCCCGGACCGAACTCCCCGGCGGCGTGCCCGCCTGGTCGGTGGTCGATGCCGAGTTGTTGGAGAAGCTGTTCACCGATCCCCGGGTCTCCAAGGACGCCCACCGGCACTGGCCCGCCATGCACACCGGCGAGATCCCGCAGGACTGGGTGATGTGGCCGTGGGTCGCCGTATCCAATCTGCTCACCGCCTACGGTGACGATCACCGGAGGCTGCGGAAGCTGGTGGCTCCCGCGTTCACCCACCGTCGCACGCAGTCGCTGCGGCCCCGGATCGAGGCCATCACCGCCGAGTTGCTCGACGATATCGGCACCACTCCGGCCGATCGGCCCGTCGACCTGCGCGACCGTTTCGCCTGCGCCCTCCCGATCCGGGTGATCGGCGAACTGATGGGTGTGCCCGCCGAATTGTCCGCCGCCCTGCGCACCTACGCCGGCGGCACCCTCGACACCACCCTGACCCCGGAGCAGGCGCAGGCCAACTTCGCCGGTCTCTACACCACCCTGCACGAACTCCTGGACTACAAGCGCCGCAACCCCGGTGACGACCTCACCACCGTCCTCATGACCACCCACGACGAGGACGGGACGAAACTCAGCGAGCAGGAACTGGGCGACACCCTGCTGCTCATCATCGTCGCCGGCCACGAGACCACCGCCAATCTCCTCGATCACGCCGTCTACGCCCTGCTCACCCATCCCGAGCACCGCGCCGCCGCGTTCGGCGGGCAGCTCGACTGGGCCGACATCATCGAGGAGACTCTGCGCTGGGAACCTCCGATCGCCCATATGCCGATGCGTTTCGCCCGCACCGATATCGAGCTGCCCGACGGCTACCGCATCGCCGAGGGCGATGCCATCCTGGCCGGGCTGGCCGGCGCCGGCCGCGACCCACGGGTCCATGCCGACCGTCCCGACACCTTCGACCCGACCCGGCAGACCAAGGACCACATGGCCTTCGGCCACGGCGTACACCACTGCCTCGGCGCCCCGCTGGCCCGGCTCGAGGCCGCGGTCGCGCTGCCCGCCCTCTTCGCACGCTTCCCGGAGATGCGACTGGCCGCCGACCCCGGCACCCTCGGCAACGTCCCCAGCCTGGTCACCAATGGACACCGCACCCTGCCGGTCGTGATCTGAGCCCGCCCCACAAGACTTAGGATTGACTAACCTAAGAGTGATCGCTAGCGTTTCGCATTACCCGAGTGGGTGCCGCCCTTGCGTCCACCCATCCGGGCTGCGCCGGCGGACGAGGTACGCACCACCGCGGACACCGCCCCGGTCGCATCGGTTCGCCGGTTGGTCTTAGAAGGGGCCGTCATGTCCAAGTTCATCAGAATCGCCGCTGTCTGTATTCTCACCGCACTCATGGGATTCGGCCTCGCTCACCCCGCGTCGGCCGATGTCTCCATCCGGGACTCCAAGGCCGCGGACCTCTACATCCGCGACGAAGTCCCGAGCCTGACACAGCTCGAGAAGCAGTTCGCCGCGTTCTGGAACCCGAATATCGGCATGGACCCCAAGGTCGAGGTGACCTTCAACGGTCCCGCCGCCCGCCCGGCACTCGAGCGGGTCATGGAGACCAGCAAGACCATGGACTTCTTCTCCATCCAGGGCCGCGCTCTCGCCCCGATCAATATCTCCGGCAATACGATGACGGTCAATGTGCACGGTGTGATGGCCGGTTTCCCGGCGACCAGCAGCGTGTACTACTACATCCGGGAAAACGGCCTGTGGAAGTACGATTTCAAGGCCATCTGCGCGGATATCCAGTGCCAGGGCAACCCTGATTTCGGGTACTGAGCCGCGGATACGCCCGCCGGAGCGGCAGGCCCGGCGGATATTCGACTCGGGGCCGCCACCCCGCGCGGGCGTTCACGCATCGCATCTCCGAAACGATCGCTGGGACCCGAGTTCCCGGCGACAACCCGCACCAGTCACCCAGGATTCCCTATGATCAGCGTTCGTGGCGTTTCCAAACGCTTCGGCGAGAAACTCGCCGTCGACGACGTCACCTTCGAGGCCGAGCAGGGCTCGATAACCTATTTGCTCGGACCGAACGGCGCCGGGAAAACCACGGTGATGCGGATGATCGCCGGTCTGACCCGCACCGGTTCCGGTACGATCTCGGTGAACGGCAGCGGACTGCGCGATTTCCGCGACACCCTCAGCGAAATCGGTTTCAGTCTCGGCGCTTTCGCCCGCAATCGCGGCCACACCGCCGAACAACACCTCCGCTGGCAGGCCCGGCTGGGCGGCCTGGCCACCTCGGAAATCGGCCCTGTCCTGGGCCGGGTCGGCCTCGATCGGGTCGCGAAACGCCCCGTCGGCAAATTCTCCTACGGCATGCTGCAACGCCTGGGTATCGCCTCGGCCCTGCTCGGCGACCCGAAAACGCTGGTCCTCGACGAACCGGCCAACGGACTGGATATCGAAGGCATCATCTGGCTGCGCGAACTACTCCTCGGCCTGGCCGCCGAAGGCAAATGCCTGCTCGTGGCCTCCCACAACCTCACCGAAGTAGAGATCACCGGCAGCCGCGTGGTCATCATGGGCAAGGGCAGAGTCCTGTCCGATACGAGTAAGGACGAATTGGTGACGGCAGGCTCCGGACCCCGCCCTCTCGAATCGGCCTACGTCGAGATAACAAAGGACAGCGTCGAATACGCCGCCACCGGAGGGACGCGATAATGCTCGCCACCTACATCCTCCGAGCCGTCCGCAGCGAACTCGCCAAACTCTCCTGGCGCAGCCCGGTCTGGCACGCCGTCGTCCCCCTCGCGGTGGTGATCCCCTTCGGCCTCAACTTCGGTATCGCCACCGCGAGCCGATCCAATATTCTCGACGGTGCCGGCGGTATGGATACGAACAACGCGGCCTACTGGATCCTCGTCTTCTCGTCCTTCATCCTCATGGCCGGCGGGGTGTCCTCGCTGTGCGCGGAATTCAAGGACAACACGGTCGAAACGGTTTTCGGCATCCAGACCCGCCGCTGGATCCTGCCGATCGCGAAACTGATCGTCTTCGGTGTGATCGCCGCCGCCACCGCCGCCGTCGTCACCTTCCTCATCCTGTGGGCCTTCCCGCGGCTGTTCCCCGAGATCTGGGGCAAGGTCGAGGTGTTCTCGGGCGACGGTGTGAAACTGCTGATCGGGGTTCCGCTCTACACACTCCTGATCACCGCACTCGGCTTGGGAATCGCCGCCCTCGTCCCGAAACCGGGCCTGGTGGTCATGATCGTGCTGCTGTGGAAATTCGGGATCGAGGTCTTCGTGACCTTCGTACCCGGGGACTTCGGGGTGACCCTGCAACAGCTGTCGCCGTTCAAGAACGGGGAGTTGGGGGTGGGGCAGTTGACGACCATCGAGAGTCTGTTCGGCGGGGAGAGCGGATCGCTGCTCTACTTCGCGGTGGTCTGTGTGGCGATCTTCGCGATCGGCACGATTCGGCTCGCCCGCACCGACACCACGGGTCACTAGCGCCGCAGGAAGTCCGCGTACGGCACCGAGGTGGTGTCGGTCGGCACCCGCATTCGCCCGGCGCCGCTTCGTCCACCCACTGCTTTCGCGCGGTGTGGACCCTGAGTCCGCGAGTCGAGAGGACACCACGGCGTAGTTGGTCACCACGGGCGTCGAACCTTCGACCCCGGAGGTAGCGCGTACGCGACCATGAAACGGTCCTGTTCACCACCGACTTCCCGCGGCGGCCCCTCTGTAATAGGGGCATGACTACAGCGTTGACCGACCGGGAGCCGCTCGAGCGCGGCTCCCGGACACGGCGCAAGGGCATTCTCTGGTTCCTCGTGCTCGCGTTCGCGGGCGCGTGGATTCCGTGGGGGATCGCCGGGGCGGCCGGGTACACCCTCGACAATCCGGTCATCCAATTACTGACCGGCGCTTTCGTCCCGGCGCTCGCCGCGATCTGCACCCGGCGGTGGATCACCCGCGAGGGTTTCGCCGATGCCGGTCTGCGGCTACGGCTCACCCGGCAGTGGCGCTCGTACCTGATCGCCGCGCTGCTCCCGCTCGGTGTTCTCGCTGTCGCGCTCGGGCTCGCGGCGGCACTGGGAATGTGGCGTCCCGAGGCGGGAGACTTCGATTCCGGCCATGTACTGTTTCTGGCGCTCGCGCCGATCATCCCGATCGTGGCCGCGCCGATCTTCTTCGGTGAGGAATTCGGCTGGACCACCTACCTGCGCGATCGTCTCGTGCCCGGTCGTCCCGTACTCACCACCTTCGCGACCGGCGTGATCTGGGGTGTGTGGCATTGGCCCCTGCCCTGGGTGGGGTATCTGGGCGCGGGCGGGTCCGCCGCCGACGCGTTCATCGCCATGCTGCTGTGGTTGCCGCTGTCGATCGAACTCGAATTCGTGATCGGCTGGCTGTGGGTGCGCAGCGGGTCGGTGTGGCCACCGGCCCTACTACACGGCGGAAGCAACCTCGTGCTGGCGCTGGGACTGGAACTGTTCGCCGGTACCGCCGACCCCTCCGGCGCCGCCACTACGCTGCTGATGTGCGCAGCATATTCGCCCGTGGTCGCGTGGATCGTCATAGCGACGAAGCGCGGCGGCCCACAGAGCGCGCAACCGGCGACGACGGCGGGAGTCCGGCAGTGACCGCGATGGGGTCCGCACTTCGGTCAGGCCCACGCTTATTCGTCTCCCGATGGCCGTGGTGCGCGCTGCTCTCCGTGCTCTGCGGGGGCCTCCTCGCGGCAGCCACGGCAGCCGGTTTCGTGCCGGTAGTACTGCTCGGGCTCACCCGCGATCTGCGGGCCGCCCTGTGGGAGCCGATGCTGCGGCTGCAGTGCGCTCGGCTCCGACTCGTCGACCCCGGCACCGCGGACCACACCGCGGCCCGGGTGCGGGTCGCGGCAGCCGAGCGCCGGTTGCCCACCGCCCGGCACGCCACCTACCTCGTCGCCACCACCGTGTTCGGCGGCGCGGTGTGCTGCCTGACGGTGCTCGGCTCCACCATCGTCGCGGTCCTGCTCGCCGCGCCGCTCCTCGTCCGGGGTGATTACTTCGTCCTCGGCCCCTGGGTGGTCGACGAGCCCGCGGAAGCATGGATCTGCACAGGCGTGGGTTTCGTCGCCGCACTCCTCCTGCTGATACTCCTCAGCGCCTGGTCGGCGCTCGAAGCGCTGGTGGCCCGGGCGCTGCTGGCCCCCGATACCGACCGTTGGCGGCGCGAAGCGGTCCGCATCGAGAACTCCCGCTCCGCGCTGCTGGAAGCAGAAGGGTTCGAGCGCGACCTCCTCGAATCCGAACTACACGACCGTGTCCAGCATCGACTCGTCGCCCTGTCGATGACCCTCGGCCTGGCCGAATCCCAGGACGCGAACGGACTCGCCGGCCGCGTCGCCGCCGAAGCCCACCGACAGGTCGACGAAACCCTGAGCGAACTGCGAGCCGTCCTGCGCGGGTTCTCGCCCCGGGTCCTCACCGAACGCGGCCTGGGGCCGGCTCTGATCGATCTCGCGGCGGACCTACCACTCGATATCCGCATCGACCTCGACGACGCATCCGCCCCAAGTAAACGGCTGCCACCTGCGGTCGAACACATGTCCTACGTCTTCGCTGCCGAATCCCTCACCAATGTCGCCAGACACACCGACGCCACCCGAGTCGACCTCCACGGCACCCACACCGGTACACAGTGGATTGTGAGCATCACCGACGACGGACCGGGCGGCGCCCACATCGTGGGCGGCCACGGCCTCGACCGCCTACAACGCCGCCTCGCGGCCCTGGACGGACAACTGACGGTGTCCAGCCCACCCGGCGGACCGACCACCATCCGGATGGAGTGCACAGTGTGACGGCCCCACCCTCTCGACTACGGATCGTGCTGGCCGAGGACAGCCCGCTGCTACGCGCCGGGCTGGAAAGTGTGCTCACCTCGGCGGGGCACGAGGTGAGCGCGGCGGTCGGCGACGCACCGGGTCTCCTCGATGCCTATGCGGCCTACACGCCTGACCTGGTGATCACCGATGTCCGGATGCCGCCGACCGGCACCGATGACGGTCTCCGCGCCGCCGCTGAACTACGCCGTCGCGATCCACGCCTACCGATAGTGGTTCTGTCACAGTACGTTTCAGTCGCGTACCTCGACGACATACTCGGCGATGATTCGACCGCCGGTGTGGGGTACCTCCTGAAAGAGCGTGTCGGACACGTTCGGCAGTTCCTCGACACCATCTCCCGGGTCGCCGCAGGCGAAACGATCGTCGACCCCGAGGTCGTTCGAGCCCTCGTCAAGTCGAGCCGGCACCGCACTCCCCTGGCCGACCTCACCGCTCGTGAACGGGAAGTGCTCGCACTGGTGGCGGAAGGTAAGACGAATTCCGGCATAGCGGAGGTGCTGACGGTTTCGGAAGCCGCCGTGCGTAAACACATCGGCGCCATATTCGCGAAACTCCCCCTCCTCGACGGTGATCGACGAGTCCAGGCGACGCTGATCTATCTACGTTCACTCGGCCGGCCCCCGGTCCCCTGACCATGAGAATGTCCACCGTCAACAGTGGCTTACAGGCTACTGATGGTCACCGTGCGTGGCGCCGCACCGATACGGCGCGACCGGCATACTCGCCTTGGGGTACGTTCTCGATCTCGGCGTCGACCACATCGCCCTGCTGCAGAGTCAGCACATCGGACTGCGCGACGCTGGACATGTGAAACCACGCCAGTGAACCATCGCCCGGAACAGCACCCCGGTCCCGTTGTGGATGTTCCAGCGGTACACGGCGGCCTGTTCGATGGACAGGCCCTTCCTTTCCCCGGCTCCCTCGTCTCATGACCGTTGCCCCCTGAGCGGAGCGCAGTCTCTACTGTTCCGGATCGGGGTAACCCACCTTGTGAAGATGCGCACACTACCGGCACAACCTCAAGACCGTCCCCTCCCCAGAGAGTGCTGCTGCACGAACTCAGCTGGAGATGCGGTGGCGGACGATAGCAATCCGCGGAGCGGAACGAAACGGACTGCGGAGCAATCCGATGCAAGCCATGATGGCTATCAGTCGACGCATACTGGAGAAAGCGTTCAGTCATCCGAGGAGAGGATAGGCAGACAGGACTGGGCACGACGAATTCTCGGGCCGGACGTCCCCACCGAGAGCTCGAAGAAGCAGTCCACCATGATCTACAGGCTGCCGAGACAGACTGGCCACGAAGGGCAGGTTCCGATGACCAAACTGACAGTTGTCGATGTATGTGCGGGAGCAGGCGGATTGGCACTGGGCCTGGAACAGGCCGGCTTTGAACCCGCGCTGCTCATGGACAGCTGGCCTGCGGCCTGTGATTCACTTCGCTTGAACCGTCCGAAGTGGCAGATTTCGCAGACTGACCTGCGGGAATTTACGCTCTCAACGCACCCGCAGGCGCAGGACATCGATCTGCTATCAGCAGGATTGCCTCGCGTCAAATCGAGCGCGGCAGTATCCCGGACCGAATGGGAGGCAGAATTGCTCCTGCTGAAAGCGACGCTATACCTGATGCATGACCTGCAGCCGCGGGCCTTGCTTATCGAGAACGTACCGGGTCTGGTTAACGCGCCCGGCTACGAACCCATTCGCAACTTCATCCGTGACGAACTCGAACATCTCGGCTACGGGTTCGGCTGGTACATCCTGAATGCAGCCGACTTCGGGGTACCCCAAGATCGCAAACAAGGAGTGCTGGTAGCGCTGGAAGAGCCGTACTTCCGCAGGTTTCGCCAGCCGGAGCCGACAGTGCGCGAACATCAGTCTGTCGGCACAGCCCTGGGCCCATCGATGGCAGCACGGGGTTGGGCCGGAGCCGATCACTGGGTTGGCCAAGCAAAGAGAATTGCCCCAACTCTCGTCGGTGGTTCCGATAGGAGAGGGGGAGCAGATCTCGGACCATCTGGATCGAGGAGAGCATGGGCCCGGATGGGAGTCGATGGGAGCACCATCGCTGATGATGTTCCCGGCGAGAACTTCGTCTGGGCCCCAGAGTTGGGACGGAAGGGCATGGTCAGGATCACAACGGGCCAGGCCGCAATCCTGCAGGGGTTCCCGCCGGATTGGAAATTCGCAGGCAAGAAGACTGCCCGCTATCGACAGATCGGGCAGGCGTCCCCACCTCCAGTGGGCAAAGCACTTGGGTTGGCTATCCGTTCCGCACTGGGGGATTCTGAGTCACCTGTCGCCGGCTACACTTCAACCCCATGAGCAGTCCCGGCCCGCAGTCCCATCATCGCAGCGATGCCCGAATCCTGGACCTCTTCGCGGGTCCTGGTGGACTCGATGTGGCGGCGCATTTCTTGGGCTACAAGAGCATCGGGATCGAGCTGGACCAGAATGCCTGTGAAACGCGCTACGCGGCAGGACTGCCGACTATTCATGGCGATGTGCGGGTAATTCGTGAAACCCGATTCGATGAAATCCCCAGTTCGGTCGATGTACTAACCGGCGGGCCACCCTGCCAATCCTTCTCTGTCGCAGGAAAGGGTGCGGGGCGCCGCGCGCTGTCAACCGTGACCCAATTCATCCACCGGCTCGTCAACGGCGAGGATGAGGCTGCGATCGACGAAGAGTTGCACGATCTCGACGATCCCCGCACTGCTTTGGTTTTGGAACCTCTGCGTTGGCTTCTGAAAGCTATCGAAACCAAGGGCCGCAATCCATACGAGGTGATCGTTCTCGAACAGGTACCCGCGGTTATGCCCCTCTGGGAGGTCTATGCCCAACTACTGGGCAGTGGTGAAGGGCGGCTGGCGGGCGTCAAGTATGAAACCAGATGCTTCATGTTGAAGACAGAGCAGTTCGGTGTACCGCAGACCCGTACGCGAGCTGTTCTCGTTGCCCGCCTACCTACGCGCGGCGGGATCGAACGGATCGAGACGACTCATTTGCCGTTCGATGTGCGTCGAGATCGACGCGATGCGGCACAAAGCGACACGCTGCTCAGCGATTCCGCGATTCCAGCGGTCGGACGGCGCTGGGTCTCCATGGCAGACGCCCTCGAAGAAGCGAGCAAACCGAGCGGATCGTCGGTGGATGTAACACGGTTACGCACCGGGGCCGAATTGAAATTTTTCGTCGTCTCGAACTACGGTTCCGGCGGTGATCCGAAGAATAGAGGAATGCGGCTGTCCACCGAACCCGCTTTCACAGTAACGGGAAAGATCTCGCGGAACCGGGTGTACACCAGCCCGGCGGAGTTCGACGCCGGTCGCCCCGACCGATTCACCATCCCTGAAGCCGGCGTGTTGCAGACCTTTCCTCATAATTTCCCCTGGTCCGGCAAAGACCAGGCGCAGCAGATAGGTAATGCCGTCCCCCCGCGGCTGGGCATGCACATACTCAGCATGGCATTACGCGGCAACGCTCCCTCCTCCGAGGAGCTATCGGCCGCTACTACATGGCCGACAACCGCCAGGGACGCCACTGAGGAACTACGGCGCCTCGGATGTGGAGATCATAGCCAATGTCCACCGTTTTCCCATCAGGTCACTCGCTCCCCTCGAGCTTCCTGCCTCTGACCTGCACGTACTCGAACAACTCGGCGAAATGGCCTGCCAGCCACTCGACCGCTTCGTCCGGAGCCCTCTCTTCCTCAGGCCCCTCGGGCAGATGGCTCCTGGACGAAGGAGGTGCCGAATCGGCAGCGGCGATCCAATTACGTAGCGCCTGACCGTCACGACTCACATCCGGCGCCAGCACGTCGTACATCAGCGTGGCCGCTGCAGCGTTGACGGCAGTAGTCAACGCATTGACTTCGCGCCCGGTACGCATCGTGCCCCGTTCCATCAGCCTGATCAACGCCAGAGCGGTCGGACGATGGTCGATGACATCGAGCCGTAGAGCGGAGTTGAGCATGTCCTGGTTGCTGCAAGCTACGACTACGGGTTGATAGTCGGGACCGTCTCGGAAGAGTTCAGCAGCCCACCAAAGCCGCGCGAACGCCTGTTTATAGGGCGCACCGACAAACTTGTCACGTGCTACGCGGCTACGCCCGTCCGGTTTTGGTTCTGGCAGATGGCGCCATACGACGTAATCCGGTGCTACTCCGAGAGACAGATACGTCCAGAACCTCTTGTCAGCCGCTTCCCGACGCGTCAAACGGAGGGTCTCGTGGAGACGAGGCGCCAGCCACGCATCGGCCGCAGTCGGACGGTCGCCACGAAACCTGGTCATCGCGTCATCGATCAGGTCCCGCACGCGATGCAATTCCAGGCGCTGGCCATCACCCGGCAGTGGCTCGGCAACCTTATTGAGGGCGATAGAAGCAACATCTTCGCGCCCCTCGAGCAGTCCATTCGAGAGGTACTCAGCAGCCTGCGTATCGGAAAGCAGAGCCAACCGCTCCGGCAGGTGCTCGGGACGGGTTGTCACACAATCTCCTCATCGGATCGTTCGATGGCACGGATAGTGGTGGCCAGGGTTTTCGGGACATCAGCACGGCGCGCGGCCGCGTACTGGATCCGTGGTTGCAGGTCCGCCCAACTACCCTGGCCTTCGCGACGAAGATGTACCTCGCGTAGAGCGTCTTGTTCGGACCGGCCCGGCACAACATAGGGAAGCATCTCGCGTAAGACTGCTCCGCGCCAGTCAGCTGGAAACAGCGGGGTCCCATCTTCCTCGATTTCGAGGTCGCCGACCGCGGTATGAAACACAGCGGTCCAAACTTCGGCGCACATCTGAGCCATCAGCATCTCGCCCATCACGCGCTCTGCCTTCGAACCCTGACCATCAACCAGCGCCTCGAGGCCATCGAAGTCCGAGTTCAGGCGAAGTGTAGGCATTCGGCCCGAGGTGTCCACCACCCAGGGGGCATCGCGAAGACTCGTCAACCACTCGGTGCTGCGTGCGAAACTTACCTTGCTGACGTCCAGTTGTCGTTCTCTGAGGGGCGCGTCGGCAGTCATGTCGACGATCCAATCTCGCTCAGTGGAGGCGATGATCCGACCTGGCGTTCCGCCTACGGTGGCCAGCACATATACAGACAGCGAAGCCCGGTCCAGATGATGGTCCCGATCGAGTTCGATCTCCCCGACCCAGCCTTCCGCACCGGCCACGCCAGGCGTCAATAAGGCAACCGTGCGCGCGTTTGTTGCCCCCTCCGCCAGGACCGCGACAACGACGATGTCCGACCAGTGGCCCTTACGTTCCAGCTCCCTATCGGGTACGTCGACCTTCAGAAATAGCCTTGCCGTCTGCCAATCATCACGTTCAGCCCTGCCGAGCGCAACCACCTGCTCGACCACCGAGTAGGCCTTAGTATCCAGCTGTTCACGGCAGTCGCCGGGGCCGCGCAGCCGAATGGCCGTGACTCGGGCCGTCACCACACCGACCGGTCGCGGGTATGGGTAAGCCCTCATCGCACACCGCCTCTGGTGTCGTGGAGTTCCACCACAAGCCCGGTCAATACAGCCCGCACCGGATGTTCGGATACATCGGTAACGCCCCGGAAAGCAGCGCGGCGGACTCCGGGCTCGAATTCCAGTACACCGTCGTTCAGTACGCAGTCATGAACAGCAACCAGCTCAGCCCATCTCACAACCGGGCGGGTACCGGAGCGAACCTCGAGTTTGGCGACCGGACGCATACGCCACGACTCTCCTCCCGGCGGCACCTTGATTTGTGCGGTGATCTGCCATGCTCCGGAAGCATCGATAACGGCATCCAGTTCGTCGAGCTCCGGAGGAGACGCTACCCCCTTGCCTTTGGCCGGGGGCTTTCCCGAAATCCTGAGCCGTTTACGCACGTTCGCCACGCCGCCTGGATTCTTCTCCTTCGGAACCGCGACCACTTCGCGCACCGCACGGTTGGTTGCCGTGGTCAATGCGGCAATTCGTCGGTACGCCGAGGGCGAGTAGCGCATGCGCAACTCTTCGGTTTGACCCCACTTGTTGTGCTCTGGCGGCTCGGCGGCTCGGAGGAACCACTCGGCTTCGGCAGCGAACGGCGCATTCTCCCCCGCCGCCCGGCCGGCGAGCAATACCGCCTGAAATGGGTTCGTTCCCAGTGGAAGGTCAGGAACCCTGCTGGTCTTGACTGTCATGCGATTACCGCGCATCGCAGTGACCTGGTTGATCCTGCCATCGGCGTCAGTGGCCTCGGTAACGAGGAGCACCGCCTGATGCTCGCCGACGACGCCGGAGCGGCCATCTCGTTCGGGGACCGTCAACGGCACCGCGATCTGCGCAACTTGACCGGCCTCGACGAGACGATCCACAGTAGTGCCGTTGAGGAATGCCTGGAGGGCTCGGGCACGCGCGGGTTGGTGGAGATGCGGTTCGACCTTTTGCTCCTCGATCCACACCGAACCGTTGCGCAGCGTCCGCACGGATGCTTCCAATAAAGCCGATCGATCCCCTCCGTCGGTCATCGCGGCCCAGAAGTTACGACCGAGTGCGCGAACCAATCTCTGGTGCATGCGCTCCAGGCTGTCCTCATCATCCTCGGAATCACCATCCGGATACTGCCCGACATCTGCAAGGCTCGCTACGTCATGCGCTCCAACGATCAAGAAGGAGGTGCCTGGTTCATCATCTTCACGGGTAAGGTGCAATTTCGCTACTGTCTCTTCGTTGGCCCACCAGGAACGGGCAACCTCGGTGCTGCCTACGCCAGTATCGAGTTGTCCCAGCCAGGCCGGTCCGGCAAATCTACTACCGCCCACTTCTCGCCACGGAAGATCGAGACGTCCGATAACACGCCGCCGTGTACGTCCCTCATGCGGTTCGGAAAGAGTGGAATTTATGAGGACGAGTCCCAGCTGGCTAGTAGCCCAGAGAGTCGCCTTTCCGAGACCGTACGATCCCCCGGCAACCGCATCTGATTTGCGGCTTTCGAGTTGGCGGCGCACCACAGCAGCGAATCGGCCGTCCTCGTAGTCGTCACCGGTCAGACCGGTGGCGTTGTAATCGTCGACACGAAGCAGGACCAGCCGGTCATGCTCGAATAGTTCGTTCAGGCCGGCCCTGATGACGCGCCCGACCTTCTGATCCTGTGCCGCAGCGGCCTCGTAGTGCGGATGCAAATCGTTCCAGTGGATCGCGTCACGGAACTGTACAAGCATGTCGCCTGTTAATTCGTGCAGAGTGTAGCGAACCCGCACGGGCCGATCATTCGACTGGATGCGCTCATCCAAACTGTTCTGCGTCGCTTCTCTGGCAAGTACCTCCAGGTCGGCTTCGAAAGCAAAAGCCGCCGCGTTGCCGAACTCCCGGCCACCGTCGAGATGTCCAGGACGGTGGTACCAGCCTATTTCGGTTTCGGCCGACCATTGGGGAGCTTCAGCGATTTCCTCACGAATATCATGCTCGGATCGCAGGATCTTGCGTACTTCGGCCAGAATTTCCGGTCGCGGCTCCGAACGCCCCGCCAACCAGGCAGCTACGAGAGCAGGCGTCACCCCCAGACGCGCGGCCAATTCGTTCTCATTCATCTCAGTTCGTCGTATATGGTCGGCCAATCGCCGACCCAGCTCGGTAACCGTCGGATTCACCGTTGGTTCTCTCCCACCAACACCACTCCTTCTCGCCGACTCACCATGGAGTTCACGCAAAATTCCGCCTCGCCTTGATTTACCATTTCCGGCAGAGCTCCTTGTACCACCTGCCGGTTTTTCAGATTCGCGAGCCTTTTTTCGAGCACGCTTGTATCGACGGCGCCGAGCGACATCGTCATCCGGGAGCACTCCTACCTGAATATTCAACTCCATCAGGGCGTTATTTTGGATTTGCCGAATCCGTTCGCGTGTTACATCGAAGAACTCGCCGATGTCATCGAGCGTCCACTCTCGGCCGTCACCCAATCCGAACCGAAGTAAAAGAACCTCCCTGGCCCTCTCGTCCAGGAAGCAGGAGTCGAACAACTGTAATATTTCCTGCCGATCGAATAAAGGCTGTAGTTCTTCCTCGGGACCAGGGTAACCGCGGAAAACACCGGATACAAACTCCCCGAGGGTGGTGTCTTCGCCCACGATTTTGTCCAGCGAGGCCACCGCCCTCATCTCCCGCAAGCGCATCCAGTACCGCACCTTTTCCGGTTGCACATCACAAGCCAGCGCAAGGTCGTCCACATTGGGGTTCCGCCCATGAGCGATGAGGTCCCGCCGCTCCCGCCGCAACTTCTCCATGCCGTCCCAGACATGCACAGGAATCCGGATCAGAGACCCTTCATCCGCAATTGCCCTGTCTATTTTCTGCCGAATCCAGAACATCGCGTAGGTAGAGAATTTGAAACCCCGGGAAATATCAAATTTCTCGGCTGCACGCATCAGTCCGAACATTCCGTGTTGCGCCAGGTCATCATACGTATCACTTGCAGGCACACGGCCCATATTTCTCAATACCTTGTGGACGAGCTTTTGGTTATGGACAACAAGTGCCGTAAATGCGCGATGTTCCTCGTCCTCTACAGAGAAGCCAGCGATATAACCGCTATGTAGTGGTTCCGAAGGTTCCTCGTCTCCGCGGAACAATAGGCAGAGCCCTACTTCTTCCTCGGCACTGAGAATATATTTCTCCGGATGGCTGCGGCGGCGATCCGCCTCGAGTAGAGCCTCGGCGGCGTGACTAGCGGCGCTCAGATCCCGCACAGGCGAAGTCCGTGGTAGGACTTCGAAGTCTGGATCCGACTCCTCCTCCGCCGCTTCCCCATCGCCGGTGGCCATCACATGCTCATGGCCTTCGAACTCACCAGGCGAGTCGACCGCTCCGTTCGGCGCTCCTCCTGATCCAACTTCGGAAGGCCCACGGCACGTTGCCGTCCGGGTCACTGCCGCGGACAGGGTCCGAGCCTGTTCCGAGTCGAGGTGCGCGGCTCGCACCACGCGGTTCAGGGCGGTCTCGAGCGCAACCCCCTCATGCACAAAGCGGTGGATGAGGGTGGCCAACAGTCTCTGACCAGAATCGGTCATACACCCTCCGGATCCACTGCCCGGATCGATGGTCATCAACCCCACACCCCTCCATCACCGCCCTGAGGTAGCCGATCGGTCGCCGGACAACCAACAACCCAGATCTCCGCATTGGAATCCTCGCACCGATCGGATTCGACTCGGTACCTTGATGATACGTTCACGTGACCATCGGGAGGGTTTGATGCGGGTCATTCCGAGTGAGATCACCAGCAGATCGGTGAGCGCCGCTGAACGCAGTGTGTTCAAGGCGCTGAAAGACATCGCCGACGAGAAGAGCGTTGCGCTGCACTCCGTCCATCTCCCCCGGCACCAGAAGAAGCGTGTCGGCGAGATCGACTTCGTCGTCATCATGCCCGACCTACTTCTCTTCATCGAGGTGAAGGGTGGTCGAGTCCGCACCGAGGACGGGAATTGGTACTACGGCCCGCGCGGTCGGGAGGAAGCTCGGGAGAGCCCATTCGCACAGGCCAATGGGGGGATGCACGAGATCGAGCGTCTGCTCGGTGCCCGGATCGGAGATCTTCGAAACCAGGGTGTGGCCAGCGGATACCTCGTGATCACGCCGGATGTCGATCTCGATCGCACCACCGAGTTCGAGCCTCAGCAATACCTCGGAACCACCGCCTACAACGGCGGACGTGGACTGGCCTTGGGTATCGACCGGGCGATCCGCTTCTGGCTGCCGCGGAACCGCTGGGCGCATACTCCGATTTCCGACACGCTTCGCCGGAAGATACTCGATGCGATTCGGCCGGAGTTCGACCTGGTCCCGAACCTCCAGTCCCGCTTGATGCATCTCGATGCTGCCTTCGAGCGCCTCACCGCCGAACAGCTGGACAGGCTCGACGAGCTGGAGTCCATGCCACGGCTGGTCTGGACCGGCGGAGCCGGAACCGGCAAGACGTTCCTCGCCGCCGAGGCCGCGCGCCGGAAGTCCGCGACCGGCACCGTCCTTTTCACCTGCGCAAGTAGGACACTGGCAACCCACCTGAGCCTGGACCTGGCCGACCAGAAGGTCACCGTCCTTCCCTTTCATCGGCTCGACGAAGTCCGCGATCGCCACTTCGATCACCTAATCGTGGACGAAGCCCAGGATCTGATGACCTTCGCCGAACTCGACGAACTCGACAATCTGCTCTCCGATGGCCTCACCGCAGGCCGCTGGCTCTTCATGCTCGACCAGAACAACCAGGTACTCAAAACGGACTCTTTCGATCCCGAAGCCAGGGACTATCTGTTCTCATTGGGTTCCGTATACGGGCCTATGAAGCGAAATTGCCGCAACACCGAGCAGATCGTCAGCCAAGTTCGCACTTAGAGATCAGTTCAGAATGAGTTTTGGTGACAGCTTGCGCTGCCCCGCAGCGTGTTTGACAATCCCAGCGTGGGTGACGAGGTAGTGACCGATGCGTTGTGGGCAAGGCTGGAGTCG
>NZ_JBEXLL010000043.1:0-58611 GCF_040609955.1 Nocardia sp. NPDC004568 | reverse complement strand
CCCCGGAGCCGCTGCTCCGGGGCCGAGATGTGTTGCCGGGTGGGCGTTCGCCCGCCGCACGGACCTACTTCACGTCCAGCAGGTCGATCACGAAGACCAGGGTCTTTCCGGACAGATGGTGACCCCCACCCGCCCGGCCGTAGGCCAGCTCCGGCGGGATGGTGAGCTGACGGCGGCCGCCCACCTTCATACCCGGAATTCCGTCCTGCCAGCCCTGGATCAGACCACGCAGCGGGAAGGTGATCGATTCGCCGCGGTTCCACGACGAGTCGAATTCCTCGCCGGTATCGAATTCCACGCCGACGTAGTGCACTTCGACGGTGCCGCCGGGGACGGCTTCCGGGCCTTCACCGACAGTGATGTCCTTGATGACCAGTTCGGTGGGCGCGGGGCCCGCCTGAAATTCGATCTCCGGTTTGCTCATGCCTTGAATCCCCTTCGATTCAATCGGTTCAGCGGTTGGTGATTTCGGAATAGTCCCGTGCACCATAGCCGGTGTAGATCTGCCGCGGACGGCCGATCTTGATGGCTTCGCTGTGCATTTCCCGCCAGTGCGCGATCCAGCCCGGAAGCCGGCCCATGGCGAACAGCACGGTGAACATGCGGGTCGGGAAGCCCATGGCCTTGTAGATGACGCCGGTGTAGAAATCGACGTTCGGGTAGAGCTTGCGCTCGACGAAGTAATCGTCGGTGAGCGCGGCCTCTTCGAGGGCCTGGGCGATATCGAACAGCGGATCACTGCCGAGTTTGCTCAGGATGGTGTCGGCGTGCTTCTTGGCGATGGCGGCGCGCGGGTCGTAATTGCGGTAGACCCGGTGCCCGAAGCCCATTAGCTTCACACCGTCTTCCTTGTTCTTGACCTTGCGGATGAATTCCTTGACGTCACCGCCGGCCGCGAGGATACCGTCCAGCATTTCCAGCACCGCCTGGTTGGCGCCACCGTGCAGCGGGCCCCACAGCGCGTTGATACCGCCGGAAACGGAGGTGAACAGGTTGGCGTCGGAGGAGCCGACCAGCCGGACCGTGGAGGTGGAGCAGTTCTGCTCGTGATCGGCGTGCAGGATGAGCAGCATGTCCAGGGCGGCGGCGATCTCCGGGTCGACCTGGTAGGGCTCGGCCGGGAAACCGAACGTCATCCGCAGGAAGTTCTCCACCAGCGACAGCGAGTTGTCGGGGTAGAGGAACGGCTGGCCCACCGACTTCTTGTACGAGTACGCGGCGATGGTGGGCAGTTTGGCCAGCAACCGGATGGTGGACAGTTCGACCTGTTCGGGGTCGCGCGGGTCCAGCGAATCCTGGTAGTAGGCGGACAGCGCGTTGACGGCCGAGGAAAGGACGGGCATCGGATGCGCGTTCCGCGGGAAGCCGTCGAAGAAGCGCTTCAGGTCCTCGTGCAGCAGCGTGTGCCGACGGATCTTGTCGGTGAAATCCTCGAGCTGATCCTGGGTGGGTAGTTCGCCGTAGATGAGCAGATAGCTGACCTCGATGAAGGTCGAGTTGTCCGCGAGCTGCTCGATCGGGTAACCGCGGTAGCGCAGAATGCCCTCTTCACCATCGATGTAGGTGATTGCCGATTTGGTCGACGCGGTGTTGACGAAACCCGGGTCATAGGTCGTATATCCCGTGCTCGCCAGCAGCTTGCCGAGATCGATACCGTCGTTTCCTTCGGCGGCCTCGGCGATCGTCATTGGGTATTCGCCACCGGGGTAGGTGAGAACCGGTTTGGCGTCATTGATGTGATTCTCGGGCACGGAAGGTTCCCTCTCAGGCTTAAGACCGTCGGCATCACGTGCGGACGACACGCGGTGCGTTATCGGTAGACGCTAGTCCTTGCTCCGGTGGGACCGGCGGGGAGGGTATCCGCGCACCGATCTCACAATGGGCCCGCGCGGGTGTGAGTTTCAGCGGTTCGCCTACCGGCCGGTATGGCTGTGACCGGGGGAAACAACCGTCGGAACCGGTCCCGGCCGGTTGTGGACGACGCCTGTGCCGGATCCATGGAAACCGCCGCTCACTGCCGCGCACAGAATGTACCCACAAGCCGGCCGGCGAAACCGTGCGAAACATCACCGGGGAGGATGTACGGGCCTGGACACGGCCGCACAACCCGCTGACCGGCCGGTGGCGCGATCACGGCTGGAGTCGGCACACCGACATACCGGTCTCGTCGATACGGACCACGATCCGGTTGTGCAGTCGCCCGCGCTGGCCCTGCCAGAACTCCACCTCACCAGGGCGCAGCAAGTAACCTCCCCAGTGCGGAGGGACAGGAACCTCGGCGACGGCGGCGAAGCGCTGCGCGGTCCGCGCCAGCTGTTCGTCGAGTTCCATGCGGGAGCCGATCGGCTGGGACTGGTGCGAGGCCCACGCGCCGAGCTGCGATTCCCGCGGTCGCGACCGCCAGTACCGTTCGGTCACCTCGGCGGGCACCCGCTCCGCCCGGCCGCGGACATGGGCCTGCCGGGCCAGTTGCGGCCAGAGGAAGGTCGCCGAGGCGTACGGTGCCGCCGCGAGCTGTACGCCCTTGGCCGACTCGTAGTTCGTATAAAAGACGACGCCCTCCGGTGAAAGACCCTTGCAGAGCACCGTGCGCGTCACCGGCCGGGGGTCCGGGCCGGCCCCGGCGAGGGTCGCGAGCACCATGGCATTGGGCTCGGCGGCCCCGGCCTCGATCGCCTGTTCTATCCACAGCCTCAATAGCGGCTCCCAGCCCGCGGCCACCGACAATTCGTCCAGCTCCGTGTCGTGCACACCCAGCAACGGCCCCGAGTTACGCGAACCCGGATGCGCCGCACCGTATTCGGCGCGCATCGCGCCGAGATCGGCGCCCGTCTCCTCCACATCAGCCATGGCCAGAGGTTACTCCCGGGTAGCTCGGCGCTAGAGTGCAATTGAAAGGAGAATCGCGATGACCACCAAATCCGCGGTATCGAGGTCCGGCGAGGTGCCGGAAGATTTCGTCAGCGGTCTGGAGGGGGTGGTCGCGTTCACCACCGAGATCGCCGAACCGGACAAGGACGGCGGCGCGCTGCGCTACCGCGGCGTGGACATCGAGGACCTGGTCGGCAACCGGGTCACCTTCGGCGATGTCTGGGCCCTCCTGGTCGACGGCGAATTCGGACACGGCCTCCCACCGGCCGAACCCTTCCCGCTGCCGGTGCACACCGGCGATGTGCGGGTCGACGTCCAGGCCGGCCTGGCGATGCTCGCCCCCATCTGGGGCTACCGGTCGCTACTGGATATCGACGACCCCACCGCCCGGGAGAACCTGGCCCGCGCCTCGGTGATGGCACTGTCCTATGTGGCGCAATCGGCCCGCGGTATCTACCAGCCCGCCGTACCGCAGCGCCGGATCGACGAATGCACCACGGTCACCGACCGCTTCATGACCCGCTGGAAGGGCGACCCCGACCCGCGGCACACCGAAGCCATCGACGCCTACTGGGTCTCGGCGGCCGAACACGGTATGAACGCCTCCACCTTCACCGCCCGGGTCATCGCCTCCACCGGCGCCGATGTGGCCGCCGCCCTCTCCGGAGCCATCGGCGCCATGTCCGGCCCGCTGCACGGCGGCGCCCCCGCCCGGGTCCTGCCCATGATCGAAGAGGTGGAACGCACGGGCGATGCCCGCGCGCTGGTCAAGGGGATCCTGGACCGCAAGGAGAAGCTGATGGGCTTCGGCCACCGGGTCTACCGGGCCCAGGACCCGCGCGCCCGGGTCCTGCGCGATACCGCCGCCCGCCTGGCCGCGCCCCGCTACGAAGTGGCCGCCGCCCTCGAACAGGCCGCACTGGCCGAACTCCGCGAACGCCGGCCCGACCGTGCCATCGAGACGAATGTCGAATTCTGGGCCGCGGTCATCCTCGACTTCGCCGAGGTACCGGCCCATATGATGCCCGCCATGTTCACCTGCGGCCGCACCGCCGGCTGGTGCGCGCACATCATGGAACAGAAGAAGCTGGGCAAGCTCGTCCGCCCGGCCGCGATCTACACCGGCCCGGGGCCGCGAAAGCCGCAGGACGTCGCGGGGTGGGGCGAGGTCCACGTCGAGCCCACGGCATAGCCCGGACGGTCGTCACCGCCGTTCGGGTTCGGCTTCCCAATCGATGGCCACCGATTCCCCGGCGTCCACGGCGAAGAAGGCTGCTTCCAGTTTGGCGCCGAGGTCCAGGAGGCCGATGGCGGCCAACGGCACCGACTGGACGACCCTGACCCGCCAGGGGCCGGGTTCATCCCACGCGCGTAGCTCCAGGTCCAGGCGCAGGACCGGGTCGTCGCAGCCGCAATAGTCGGCATCCACCGCGGTCACCGCCAGGACTGTGGCCTCGGCCCGGCGTCCCTCGGCGAGGATCTTGGCCAGCCCCGCCCGCCCGGGGTCGGTATCACCGGGGAGATAGAGCACCATGCGGTCGCGGTCTTCGGGGTCGACCCGGCAGCACACCAGGTCTCCCGGCCGCATGCGATCCAGTTCGGCGCCGGAGACCCGCTGGCGCACCTGGGCCTCGTACGGCGGCAACCCGGGTAGCCGCACCCGGACCCGGAAGGTGTAGCCGGGCTCGGTCCGGCGGGTGCGGGTCCCCAGCACGGTCGCCGAACCCGCCGTTCCGGTGGCCAGCAGGTCCCGCCGGTCCGGCCCGCTGGGGGCTTCGCCGCGCCGCCGGAAGCGGCGCGGGAGCAGGTCGCGCAACCGGCCGAGCGGCCCGGGCGAACCCGGGAGTTCGCTCCGGCCCCGCGCCCGGTTGTCACCGGATCCACCCCCGGCAGCGCCCCTCGACGACCGCATGCTCATACCCGTTCACGTTAGCCGGAGTGTGGTACGCGGCACAGCAACGGCGCGGCTACGCTGTTCGCCATGACCAGTGCGTTCCCGACCATCCCCGAAGACCTCAAGCCCGCCGACGGTCGTTTCGGCTGCGGTCCGTCCAAGGTTCGCCCGGAGCAGCTGCAGTCCCTGGTGGAAGTGGGTGCCTCGGTATTCGGCACCAGCCACCGGCAGAAACCGGTCAAAGACGTGGTGGCCCGGGTCCGCTCCGGGTTACGGGACCTGTTCTCCCTCCCGGAGGGCTACGAGGTCGTCCTCGGCAACGGCGGCACCACCGCGTTCTGGGACGCTGCCGCGTTCGGCTTGGTCCGCGAGCGTTCCCTGCACCTCACCTACGGCGAGTTCAGCGCCAAGTTCGCCAGCGTCACCAAGAAGAACCCGTTCCTCGGCGACCCGATCGTCGTCTCCGCCGATCCGGGCAGCGCGCCGGAGCCGGTATCCGACCCCGCCGCCGACCTGATCGGCTGGGCGCACAACGAGACCTCCACCGGTGTCTCCGTGCCCGTGCAGCGGCCGGCCGGTTCGGAGAACGCGCTCATCGCCATCGACGCCACCTCCGGCGCGGGCGGGCTGCCGGTGAACATCACCGACGCCGACGTCTACTACTTCGCCCCGCAGAAATGTTTCGCCGCCGACGGTGGGCTGTGGATCGCGCTCATGAGCCCGGCCGCGCTGGCGCGGGTGGCGGAGATCAAGGAATCCGGGCGCTGGACTCCGGACTTCCTCTCGCTGCCGATCGCCATCGAGAACAGTCTCAAGGACCAGACCTACAACACCCCGGCCCTGGCGACCCTGCTGCTGTTCGCCGATCAGATCGATTGGCTCAACCGCAACGGCGGCCTGGACTGGGCGGTGAAGCGCACCCTGGATTCCTCGTCGCGGCTGTACGCGTGGGCCGAGGCCAGCGAATTCGCCACCCCCTTCGTCACCGATCCGGCGCACCGGTCCCAGGTGGTGGGCACCATCGATTTCGCGGACTCGGTGGACGCCGCCGCGGTGGCCAAGACGCTGCGGGCCAACGGCATCGTCGATACCGAGCCGTACCGCAAACTGGGCCGCAATCAATTGCGCGTCGGGATGTTCCCGGCCATCGACCCGGAGGACGTCGGACAGCTGACCCGCTGCATCGACTGGGTCGTGGAAAACCTCGGCTGAGACGAGATCACCTGTGGGTTCGGGCCCGTCGCGCGTGTCGCGCGACGGGCCCGAACACGTCTTACGGAATCGACTTGATACACAAGGGAATAGAGCAGATTAGCGGTAGATGACGGCCACAGGGTACATTTCGGTGCCGCGTGTCTTGCCACACGAATCCCAGAAGTGCACTACTGTTCCAGAACGTGGGCGGTATCGCGAGCGACGCGATAAGGAGGTTACGGTGCGTGAACTTCGAGTGATCGGGGTGACGCCCGACTCCGCCCATATCGTGTGCGTCGACACCGAAAGTGGTCAGAAATTCCGGCTTCCCGCCGACGACAAACTTCGTGCCGCCGCCCGCGGCGACCTTGCCCGATTCGGCCAGATCGAGATCGAAATGGAAGCTACTATGCGTCCTCGCGATATCCAGGCTCGAATCCGTGCCGGCGCGTCGGTCGAGCAGGTGACACAGGAATCCGGTATGCCGGTGAGCCGGGTGGAGCGATTCGCCTACCCGGTGCTGCTGGAGCGGGCCCGCGCGGCCGAGCTCGCGCAGAAGGCGCATCCGATCCGTCCCGACGGGCCGGCCGTGGAGATCCTGGTCGATGTGGTGACCGCCGCTTTCACCGCGCGCGGGCATACCCTCGACAATGCCGAATGGGATGCCTGGAAGGACGAGAAGGGCTTCTGGGTCGCCCAGTTACAGTGGCAGAACGGCCGTTCGGAGATCGCCGCGCACTGGCGCTACCAGCCGGACGCGCACGGCGGCAGCGTATCCCCGCTCGACGATCCGGCCACCGATCTCATCGATCCCGATTTCGGTCGCGCGCTGCGCGGTCTTGCCTCGATCCTGCCGGTCGAATCCGAGCCGGCGGCCGCGCCCGAACCGGTGGCCGAGCCACGGCGTGAACCCGCCCGGGCCGCCGCCGTCGACGACTATTACGAGCAGCGTGCGGTGGCCGCCGGCGGCACGACGGCGCTGCCCGCGACCGCGACCCCGCTCGCTCCCGGCAGCGCGCGGCCGGGCGGCACGGCGCTGCCCGCCGGCACCCCGGCGGCGAGTGCTCCCGCCGAGACCTACCGCCCCCCTGCGGACAGCTACCGGCCGCCGGCCGAGACCTACCCGGCCCCCGCCGAACCGGCTCGCCCCGCGGCGCCGCGGCCCGCTCCCGCCCCGGCGGCCGCGCCGCCTCCGGCGCCCGCTCCGGCAGCCGAATTGCCGCCCACCCCGGCCGAAACCGCCGCACCCGAACCGGTCCCGCCGGCGCCCGAACCCGTCCCGGCCGCTGTGGAGTCCGAACCGGCTCCACTGGCGGCAGCGCCTGCCGCGCCCGCGCCCGAGCAACAGCCCGAACCGGTGGCCGCCGAACCGGTCCGGGAGCCGGAAGTCGCCACGGCTCCGGCGGAAGCCGCCGCCGCGCCGGCCGTTGCCGAAACCCCCGCCGCCCCGGCCGATACCCCGGAGGCGCCGGCCGCGGAGCCCGCCGCCGAAACATCGGAAACCGAACCGGCCGCGGCGAAACCGGCGGCCAAGAAGCCGCCCGCCAAAGCCACGAAAGCGGCGGCCCGGACCAAGCGCGGCAAGGCGCCCATGCCGTCCTGGGAGGATGTCCTGCTCGGCGTCCGCAGTTCGGGTCACTGACCCGCTGCGGACCGGCGTGTTACCCCGCGCAACCGCCCGGATCATCCGTTTGCGCGAGTAAGTTCGGTGTATACGGCGACGCGGTCCGATGATTCCGGGGCCAGCCCGGACGACGACGGCAATTGCGCCGAGAAGTTCGCGACCTGGTTTCGTGCGCTATCGGAGGTGGACCGATGCTGTCCAAGGTTTCATCCGTGTGGTACGTCGATACCCTCGACCCGCCGGCGGTGCTGCGGGCCGATCCCGACCCCGATCCGGACGCGGCCTACGCGCTGGCCCGGCAACTGCATCCCGACCTGGACGTAGAACCCACCGCGTCGGTCACCCTCGGTGACGCGGACGGCCCGGACGCCGACGAGGTCTTCATCGGCAGCTATCCCGGCCTCACGCTGCTGTGCAGTTCCTACGCCGCCCGGGTGCAACCGACCGCTATCCCCGAGTTGCTGGTACGGCCGCTCGCCGAAGAGCACACCTACCTGGTGTCGTTCGATCTCGAATACGGCTGGGGCGCGTTCGCGCACTGGGAGCGCGGCGAACTACGCCGGGCGTTCAGTTCCACCCGCCTCAATATCCTGCAGGACCACGGTCTGCCGCATATCTGGGAGCGGCCACACTGGGCGGGCGAGCATCCCATCGCGTGGCGGCTCGGCGAACTACCCGATCCGCTGGTGCTGCCGTTCGATCCACCCGGTTTCGCCGATACCGCCAACCACGAATGGCTGGGCTTCCGGTATTTTCCTCCGGCCACCGCCGATCGGGAGATCACCGCCGACGCCGGCGACCCCCGCCCCCTCGATCCCAAGGACATCCGGGTCTGCGGTTTCCGGTTGCGTCCCCGCGGCGATCGCGCGGACGACCCGGAACCACCGCAGCCGCACAATCGGGTGGCCCACGAACGCAAGGGTCTGCTGTCCTGGCTGCGCGGGCACGAGGCCGCGGTGGGCGCCGACCAGTAGACCGGATGCGGTCACGCGGAGAACAGCAGACCGATCCAGGCCAGCGCCACGCCCGTGCCCGCCCCGGCCAGCACCCAGCGGGTCACCGGACGCGTCCGCCAGCGCCACACGGTGGGCGCCACCCCGCCGACCGCGACCAGATTCACCGCCAGCGACAGCACCGGGTGCACCCGGGCCAGCGCCGCCCCGAACGCGAATACGCCGACGGCGGTCAGCGCGGCCACCAGGACGGCGACGGTGATACCCGCCGCCCACGGAGTCGGTTCGCTGGGCGGGCAGGGCCGCCGGCCGGACCCGGAGTCACCGAGCGCCGGGGTCACGACGCCCGCACCCGCTCGTAGAACGCCATCGCGGCCGCCGTCGCCACGTTCAGCGAATCGGTGCCCGCCGACATCGGTATCCGCGCCCGTACATCCGCCGCGGCCATCGCCTCCTCGGTCAGGCCGGGACCTTCGGCGCCCAGCAGCAGCGCCACCCGGTCGCCGGTGAGCGCGGCGGCCAGCGTCGGGGCCGCCGGATCCGGGGTCAGGGCCGCCACCTGGAAACCCCGGCGCCGCAGCAGGTCGAGCCCGTCCGGCCAGCGCGGTACCCGGGCGAACGGCACCCGCAGCGCATGTCCCATCGAAACCCGCACGGACCGACGGTACAGCGGATCCGCGCAGCGCTCCCCGAACAGGATCGCGTCCACACCCAGACCCGCCGCGTTGCGGAACATCGACCCCAGGTTCTCGTGGTCGTTCACGCCTTCCAACACCGCTACCGTGGTGGCCGCGGCGATGGTCTCGTCGAAATCGCGTTCGGGCGGCCGACGCGCCACCGCCAGCACACCCCGGTTGAGATGGAACCCGACCACCTCGGCCATCACTTCCGCGGAGGCCCGGTAGAACGGGACATCCACCGCCGCGAGTTCGGGCTCGAGTTCCTGCCACCGCTTGTCCACGCCGAGCAGCGCGTGCGGCCGGAAAGGCGAATCCAGCATCCGCCGCACCACCACGGTTCCCTCCGCGATGACCAGGCCTTTCCCACCGGGCCGATCGGGTCTGCGGTCGGCGGCCTTAAGATCGCGGAAATCGTCGACCCGCGGATCGCCCACACTGTCCACTTCGAGAACCACGGCCACGGCGCCCATCCTGCCAACCCTCACCATCGCCGGTCGGTGGTGGGTGCGCTCGGCGCCGCTTTAGGGCATGCTCGAAATATGAAGCCGATCCAGCTCCTGCTCAATATCCTGTGGCTCGTGCTCGCGGGGTTCTGGATGGCGCTGGGCTATTTTCTGGCGGCCCTGATCTGCTTCGTCCTCATCATCACGATCCCGTTCGGGGTCGCCGCGCTGCGCAACGGCGTCTACATGCTGTGGCCGTTCGGTCGCACCACGGTCGAGAAGCCGGGGGCCGGAGCCGGGGCGCTGCTGGGCAACATCATCTGGTTCGTGGTCGCCGGCTGGTGGCTGGCCCTGGGGCATCTGGGCACCAGTATCGCTCTGGCCTGCACGATCATCGGTATCCCGTTCGCCTGGGCGAATCTCAAACTGATCCCGCTCGCCCTGTTCCCGCTGGGCCGCGAAATCGTCGACAGCGACCGGCCGTTCGCGGCGCGCTGAGGTGAGTGGCGCGCGGTGCCGCGGACTGTCTCCGGTGCGGCCGGGCCCCGGCTCCGCCGGATCCGTCGCTAGCGCTTCACTCCGAATCGGCGACGATCTGGTTCATGATCGCGACCGCCCGGTGCAGATCCTCGAGCTGATCGGAGTCCAGACCCGCGAGCTGGGCGCTCATCCAGGCTTCCCGGGCACTGCGTTCGTCGGCGAGCAGCGTGTGCCCGGCCGTGGAGAGCGACACGATGATCTGCCGGCCGTCGGTCGGATGCGGGTTGCGTTCCACCAGACCGAGATCGGTGAGCGAGGCGATCACCCGGGTCATCGACGGAGGCTGGACCCGCTCCTTGGCCGCCAGCGCACCGGGCGTCATCGCGCCCTCGTTGCCGAGAGTGGCCAGGACCGAGAGCTGGGTCAGCGATATCTGCGATTCCGTACGCCGACCCCGTAGATGCCGCGTCAAACGCACCACCGCCAGCGAGAGGTCGCTGGCCAGCGCCCGCACATCCGAGTGGGTAGTCACAAAGTGAACCATACGTGACACACGTCGGATCGGCGTGCGTACAGCGGTTACGCTGACCGAATGGACCCGCAGCTCCCGCAGTTCCCCACCTGGCTGACCGATCCCCGGCCGGTCCTCGCCCTCGGGTGCGCGCTGTTCGCCGTCGCGACCGCGGTGGTCTGGCTCAGCGGACCGCGGTGGGAATCGGCTCGCCCGGTCTGCCTGATGGGTTTGGCGGTCGGACTGCTCGGGTACATCATCTTCGCGATACAGCGCCGCAGTGCGCGGCGCGGCGACAAAGGCGCACAGACCGGGTTGTGACCGCCGCGACCGGGCCCTCCGGCACCGACGGCGATACCGTCCGACGCAGCCGGCCGGGAGTCCAGCAGGACCTCGGTGGCTGAATCCTGCCCGCCGGGGAATTGACTGTTCGAGCCTCTCGGGCCAAACTCGCTCAGGTGTCCTCCCGATTGAGCGTCGAAGAACGACGGGCCCACCTTATCGAGGCCGCGATCGGCCTTGCCGAGAGAAAGGGAGTCGCGGGGGTGACCACCCGCGATGTCGCTCAGGCGGCGGGTGTCTCACTAGGCGTGGTGCACTACTGCTTCGAGAACAAGGACGCGCTGATGACCGAGCTGGTCAAGGCGCTGTCGATGGAGCTGCGCGATTCGGTGGACGCCAACGAATCGGTCTGGCAGGAAGCGGGCAGCGGCAATACGGCACTACGCGATCTGCTGCGCGCGGGACTGGAACTCATGTGGCTCAATATCGAGGCCACACCCGAACGCCAGCTGCTCACCTACGAGACCACCACCTACGCGCTGCGCGAGGGCGAACAGACCCCCGCGAAACTGGCGATCGCCCGGGAACAGTACGCGTTCAACGATTCCACTGTCGCCGATATCCTCGATCACGCCCGCGACGCCACCGGAAGTGCCTGGACAGTTCCGGTGGCACAGCTGTCGCGTTTCACGCTCAGCGTGATCGACGGCCTCGTCCTGCGCTGGCTGGTCGACAACGACAGCGAAAGCGTGCGCACCCAACTCGATCTGCTCGCCGCGGCACTGGCCGGGCACGCGGAATAGTCCGCTCAGTCGGGCCGGCCCGGTCGCCGGACATGGGTGACCGCGCCGTCCTGCCACCAGGGCACGGTGACCGTCCGGGTGACCGCGCCCGTCAGCCGGACGCGCAGTTCGTCGTGCAGGATCAGGCGCCCGTGCTGCGGGGGCAGATCGAACAGCCGGCGCAGCACCACACCGAGCGGCTCCCGCGCCCAATCGGTCTCGTGGCCCCGGCCGACCACTTCCGCATCGACCTGTTCGGAGACCAACGGTAGGTCCAGCAGCAGAGCGAGGTCGGCGGCGGTCGCCGGATCGGCGACCACGAGCCGGTCCGCCGGCACCGCGAGGCCGAACCAGGGCCGGTCCAGCACCAGGGCGTCGGCGGCGTCGATCACCGCTCCGGACAGGGCCCGGACGCGACCGGGCGGATCGAGTGTGCCGAGTTCCAGCCGCGGCACCGCCGCGCCCAGCCGGGCGTGCACCAGCGCGACCACCTCGGGCGCCGGGGTCTTCGCGCTGTCGGCCAGTGCGGTCAGCAGCGTTTCGACCAGGTCGTGATCCATGGTCTCGGTCGCGGCGAGGCAGCCGCGCAGCGCGTCGAGGTCGGCCGGGGACAGGCCGGTGATCGGCAGTTCCGGTAGCAGTCCGGTGAATTCGGCATCCGCCGGATGCCGGTAGCCGCCCAGCGCGATCCCGTCGATCCGGGCGTAGTGGCGCAACCACCACGCCGTGTAGCCGTCCGGATCACCGAGCAGCGGCCGGGTGCGTTCGGTGGTGAGCAACCGCCACAGCGCCTCCGGCCAGGCCGCGTCGTCCACCAGGTCCAGGTCACGCACGGCGACCAGCTCCGCGGGATCCTCGGCGAGCCCGGACCACCAGGTCTCCTCGTCGTCGAGGTGATGGTCGGGACCGGTGGGGTCGACCTCGGCGACCACCCCGAAATCCCATCCGACACCGATCGCCCGCAACGCGTCGGCACCGTAGTCGGCGACCACCTCCCGCGCGACGACCCCGAACGGCGAATCCGGAACCAGGAGTTCGATCAAGGGGGCATCGGGGAGCAGTAGTTCGTCGGCCGGGCGCACCCCACCGGAGCTGTCGGTGAGTTCGAGCAGGCCGAGCCAATCCGGCAGTTCGGCCGGATCGGCCGCCGCGGCCAGTCGGAGCACCGCCTCGATCGTCGCCGGATCATCGGGGTGCTCGGTCAGTTCCGCGTGCAGGGCGGGATCCGACAGCAGATCCGCGATCCGCGCCCGCCGCGCGCCGAGACGCGCCAGCAGCGGATGTGCAGCTTCCGGATGCACGAGCCGCGCCCAGTGCACCGGAACCGCCGCGGGCAGCGCCGTGAGTTCGTCGTCCAGGACCACCGTCCGTGGGCCGGTCACCGACCGCCCGTCGGCGAGCGGGACCGCCAGGGCGCCGAGTTCCTCCACCGTCAGCGGGTCGGTGACGAACGGTTCCAGCGCGGAATAGAGAGCGAACCACCACACGGGCGGCCGTTCCAGCCCGGCGGACAGCTCCGCCAGCCGCGCCGGGCCGAGCCGGTGCACCTCCAGCGCCGCGAGTGCCTCGGCGTAGCGAGCGCCGGACAGCTCCGGAATCACCAGCGGATCGAGCACACCACCCAGCAGCGCGGCCAGCTCGGACGTGAGATCGGGAAAAACGCTGGCCCGCACGGGTATGGCCATCCGATCGTCCGCGTCCCCTTCCCGAGGGGACTCGTCGGGTCCGGCGTCCGTGGGCGCGGCGACCACCGGTAGCCAGGCACCGGTGCGCAGTTCGCGCAGGATCGCCTCGCGGAGGAGCCCGTCGGTCTCGCTGCGCGCGAACCCCGGGGTCGGGACCAGCACGAGCCGGAACCGCGAGGGTAGCGCCCGGGCGAAATCGGTGTACCCGGCGGCCAGCTCGGCCGGATGGTTGCCCGGCAGCACGCGCCGGCGGTCGGGTTGCATCGGAATATCGGCGATGAGGATCGTCGGCAGGGACAGTTCCTCGTCCGAACGGGTCGGTGCCCGCAGCACGTCGGGCGCGGCCGGCACCGGGACTCCGTCACGTACCGGCAACAGCCAGCGCGCCCGCGCGGTCCGGAACTCCCACCACACCTGTTCGGTGTCGGAACCGCTGATCCGCAGCTCGCGTACGCCCGCGAACGGCGCATCGCGGATCTCGGCGCGCACCACCTCGTCGCCGATCCGGATCTCGCGCAGCGCCGGCAACTCCAGCAGCAGGTCCACCGCCTCGGCGCGCATGGATTCCAGCAGGGCCGCCGGGTCGATCCCGGCACGCAGCGTCAACACGATCTCGCTGTCCGCGCCGTCGGCCGGGGCGGCGGCCACCGGCCAGGCGAGGCGCAGCGCCGGCGGTGGCGGCGCGGTCCCGTCCGCCGGGACCGCGACACCGGACGCCCGCAATGCCTCACGGGTCAGCTCCCGGGAGAAACGCAGCGACCCGGTGGTGGAGCGGAATTCGAGCTCATCGGAGACGGTCAGCACGGCCGTGAAACCGACACCGAACCGTCCGGTCTCCCCCGCGCTCTCCGATTTCCCCGACGCCCGCAGGGCCGTCAGCGCGTGCACGCCCGCTGTATCCAGCGGCGCGCCGGTATTGGCCACCGAAAGGGTCCGGCCCGCGCAGGCTACGGTGATTCTTCCCGGTACCCCGGCTTTCACCGCCGCGTCCGCCGCATTCTGCGCCAACTCCGTCAGCAGGCGATCGCGGTAACCCGCGCGCACCAGATCGGCTTCGGTGGCGGTGTCCTCACGCAGCCGGGTCGGGGAATCCCGCCACGCGGCCAGCACCGCGGCACGCAGATCCGCGGTGCCGAAGGGATCCGCGCTGCCGGTATCCGTCTGTACTGGCCCGAACGTCTCGCCCACCGCACCGGTCTCACTCACGCGAGCCAGCGTACGTGCCCGGACGCACCCGACTCGCCACACGCAGAAGGGTGCCGACTAGGCGATCAGTCGTCGGACGGGCCGGGAGCCGGGTCGCCGGCTCCGGATCCGGCCTGCTCGCCGCTCGCCGCGGCCGCCTCACCGGTGCGGTCCGTGGCGGCAGCGCGTGCTGCGGGTTCCGTCCCCGCGGCAGCCGACTCGGGCTCGGCCGCCGACGGGAAGGTTTCCGGCGCGGTGGCGGTGAGGTCGGCCTCCACCGGACCTGCTCCCTCGCCGGTCACCTCGACCGGATGGTCCGTGGTGTCGGTGGACTCGGTGCCGGGCTCTCCGGCGGGCCCCGTGCTCGACTCGGCAGTCGGTCCGGTGCCGGGCCCGGTCTCGTCGCCGACCGGCTGCCCCGGCACCACCACGTCCGGCGCGGTAGCGGCCTCGTCGGCCGCGGCGCGCTCGGTCCCGGCTTCCGGCGACTTCGGCGGCACCGCGACCACCTCGATGGCGGCATCGTCATAGGCCTGATAGATCGGTGACCCGGCGCCCGTCGGCAACTGGGTGTCGGAATGCGCGCCACAGCCGTATCCCATGTGGACCACGTGGCCGTCGGCGCCCATCTCGTTCGCGCATACGCCGAAACAGGCGCGCAGCGCACCGGCCAGCGGCAGATAGAAACCACAGCTCGCGCAGGAGCCGGGGGCGGCCTTGGCCATATCGGAATCGGGACCGTACTCGGCGTACCAGCGTTCGGCGGCGTCGGTCCGGCCCTCCCGGCTGAGCACCTGTTTACGGCCCAGACCCACCTCGGCGGCCGTCTCGTCGACCTCGGGGTCGCCGCTGGCGGTATATCCAGGGGTCAGGCGTGGGTCGTCGGCGGGCGGGGCCAGCAGGTCGCCGGGCGCCAGATCGCCGGGCCGGATGCGCTGTTCCCAGGGCACGAACTCCGGGGCGATCAACGCGTCGGGGCCGGGCAGCAACGCGGACTCGCTCACGGTCACCCGGTCGGTGTCGGGTGCGGCCGCCACCACCACCGCCCACTGCCAGCCGTGGTAGCCGGGCAGTGTGGCCTCGAAGCGGTGCGTCGCCGAACATTCGTCCTCGGCGCGGACTCCCAGATGCGCCCCGACCCCGGTCGGTTCCAGGTCCACGAGCGCACTACGAGCCAGGTCGGCGGCCCCTGCCAGGATCGTCCGCACCTCGGTGTCCGAAACAGATACTGCGCTCACGGTCTACATTTTGCCGTATGAAGCGCACTCGGCGAACCTGGGTCGGTGCCGCGCTGGTCTGCCTGCTCGCCGCGGCCGCCTGCCGGAACACCGACGAGGCGGTACCGCGCCTGGATATCGAGGTGCTGGCGACCCATCGGCACGATCTGGGCGCGTTCACCCAGGGGCTGGAAATCGATGGTGAGCTGCTGTACGAGAGCACCGGGATGGTCGGGTTCTCCGGGGTGCGGGCAACCGATCGCGCGACCGGCGCCGAACTCGCCCGTACCCACCTCCCGCCGCCCTTCTTCGGCGAGGGCATCACCCTGGCCGGCGACACACTGTGGCAGCTCACCTGGAAAGAAGGGGTCGCCTTCGCCCGCGACCCGCGGACCTTGGCCGAGAAACACCAGGTGCGCTACGAGGGCGAGGGCTGGGGTCTGTGCGCCCGCGACGGGCGGCTGGTCATGAGCGACGGATCGGCGGAGCTCACCTTCCGCGATCCGGTGACCTTCGCACCGACCGGATCGGTGGCGTTGACCGAGCGCACCGACGCGCGCCTGAACGAACTCGAATGCGCCGAGGACGGTTCGGTCTACGCCAACTCCTGGCCCACCGACGAAATTCTCCGGATCGATCCGGAAACCGGGCGTGTCCTCGCGGTCGTCGATGCCGGCGGATTGCTGCCACCGGCCGAACGCGCGCAGACCGACGTGCTCAACGGGATCGCCCAGATCCCGGGCACCGACCGCTTCCTGCTCACCGGCAAGTACTGGCCCACGGTGTTCGAGGTCCGTTTCGTCCCGGCCTGACCGGCACCGCGGGACAGCGACACATCTCACTTTCCGGCCGCCGCGAGCAGGGCGGAGTTTGCCGGGCGCCACCGTGGGCCAGAATTGATGATGTGCCCACTTCCCGCGAGCCCTCCGGTTCCGATCGCGGTCAGTGGCCCGCCGGCGAGTCTCCGCCACCCCAGCGGCATCCAGGTTTCGACCGCTACCCCCCGCCGAACGTGCCACACCGCAATCGTGAACCCGACCCCGGCAACCACCGCCCGGTCCCGCCGCCGACCCGTCCGCTGCCCTCCGCCGACCCCGGCGCCGGGCGGCCGGACGACCGTTCGTCCCGGCCGGCGCGCGGTGGTGACCGGGTCACGCCGGTGGAAGGCCCGGACGGCGCGCCGGCGCGGGAAGGTCGCTTCGCTCGCATACTGGGCTCGCTGAGCGGGTCACGCGGGTCCGCGTCCCCCGCCGATCCGCCGCCCCGGCCGGGCACAGCCGAATCCGACGGTCCCGGCCGCCGGGCCGGCGAGCCGAACGACACCGCGTTCGCTCCCGGGAACAGCCGGCGGACCGGTTACGAGCGGAACCGGCCGATCCCGGGTGCGCCGCCCATGGGCAGCTCCTCTCCGAGGGCCGGTGGTGCCGCCCCGGCGGCGGGCGGCACGGTGCCGGAGCACGCCCGCTCGCGGCCGGCCCCGCCCATGGATCACCACGCCCCCGCGGGCCCGGGTCCCTCGGCCGGCGCGGGCGCACGGCACGACCCGGGCGGATCCGGCGCGGCCGGCCGACGCCCGGCCCCCACTGCGGGCCGCCCGGGTCCCGGCGCCGAGGCGCGGGATCGCACCGAACCCAGCGGCGCGAGCGATCGGCGAACCACCGCGAACGCCGGCGGCGCCGCAGAGCCGGCCGCGACCAAGGAGTACCCGAGCGCCGACGCGGCCCCGGATCACGATGCCGAGGACCGGCGTGTCCCCCGCAAGCTCACCGTCACCCGGGTGGCGGCGATGCGCGGCCGGGAGATCACCGAGAAAGGTATCGCCACCTTCCGGCGGGCGGCCGAGGCCGACGGCGCGGACAAATCCGGATTGACCGCTCTCACCTATGCCACCATGGCGAATTTCGCGCTGGACGCGGCGATCGCGGTCGCGCTCGCCAATACCCTGTTCTTCGCCAGTGCGACCGCGGAGAGCAAAACGAAGGTCGCGCTGTACCTGCTGATCACGATCGCCCCGTTCGCGATCATCGCGCCGCTCATCGGGCCGGCGCTGGACCGGCTCCAGCGCGGCCGGCGGCTTGCCCTGGCCAGCTCGTTCGCCGTGCGCGCGGTCCTCGCGGTGGTGCTGATCTTCAGTTTCGACAGCTGGGTGCTGTACCCGCTGGCGCTGTGCACGATGGTGCTCAGCAAATCGTTCGCGGTGCTCAAAAGCGCCGTGACGCCCAGAGTTCTGCCACCCGATATCGATCTGGTGCGCACGAACTCCCGGCTGACCGTTTTCGGTCTGGTCGGCGGCACCCTGGGTGCCGGCGGGCTGGCCGGGGCCGTCGCGGCGATCGCGGGCTCCACCGGTGCGCTGATCCTCGCCACCGGTATCGCTGTCGGCGGTGCGTATCTGAGCTGGAAGATCCCACGCTGGGTGGAGATCACCGAGGGCGAGGTGCCGACCACACTCGGTTACCACGCCCGCGCCGGGGACACCGAGGCGTACGACCCCGCCGACGAAGCCGCGGTACCGGCCCGCAAACGCCGCCAGCCGCTCGGCCGCGCCGTCGTCACCGGACTGTGGGGCAACGGCAGTATCCGGGTGCTCACCGGATTCCTGACCTTCTATGTCGCGTTCGTGGCCAAGGCCACCGAACACCGTCCGGTCCAGCAGGCCGCGATGCTCGGACTGGTCGGCGCGGCGGCCGCAGTCGGTAATTTCACGGGCAACGCCACCGGCGCCCGGCTCCGGCTCGGCCGGCCCTCGCTGATCGTGGTGAACTGCACGATCGGCTGCGCGGCCGTCGCCGTGCTCGCCGTGGTGATGGACAACCTGTTCGGCGCGGCGGTGGCCGCCCTGGTCGCCGCCGGGGCGAGCGCCCTGGCGAAGGTCTCGCTCGACGCCGCCATCCAGGACGATCTGCCGCCCGAGTCGATCGCCTCCGGGTTCGGCCGATCCGAAACCGTCCTGCAGCTCAGCTGGGTCATCGGCGGTGCGGGTGGCGTCCTGCTGCCGACCGACTACTGGAAGGGTTTCGCGGTGGTCAGTGCGGTACTGGTCGGGGGTCTCGTCCAGACTGTGCTGAGCTACCGCGGGTTCAGTCTGCTGCCCGGCCTCGGCGGTCGCCGACCGCTGCACGCCGAGCAGGAATTCCCGCATGACGACCCCCCACGAGGAGAAGCCGCCCGGTGAGTACGAACAAAGTCCGCACGACCCTCGCGCTGGCCGTGATCCTGCTGTTGGTGGCCGCGACCGCCGGGGTGGTCTGGTCGCTCGCGCGCGATGCCGAACCGAAGGACCCCGAACTCACCGCCTACGCGCACGGCACCGCCGTGACGGTGCCGCCGTTCCGCTACTGCACGGTACGGATGGAGGACTGCCGGCAGGGCGAAACCGTCTATCTCGAGGTCCCGGCGGGCAACCCTCTGCAGATCTCACTGCCGGACGCCCTCGTGGACAGCCCGTGGGAACTGCTGCCGCTCTACGCCCGCGAGAACGGGGAGATCGTCGAGCAGCCCAGTTCCTACCGGGACCACCCGGCGAACACTCGGGCGCTGACCCTCGACTCCCGGCCGGAGCCGGGGCTGGAGCTGATCGGGGTGGAGTTGCAGGTGATGATCATCGCGATCGACGAGGCCGGTAACCAGTTCCCGGTCCCCCACGCGGTGTGGTCGATCAAAACCGCCTGAGACGACAGCGGCCGGCCGGGATGACCCGGCCGGCCCACGAAGTTCCCTATCCGTCGGTCAGCGGTCGAGTTCCCGCGCGACCGCGCGCACCACTTCCGAGATCCGCTGGGCGGTCTTGCGATCCGGATAGCGGCCCTTGCGCAGATCCGGCTGCACCTTCGCCTCGAGCAGGGTGATCATGTCCTCGACCATGCCGTGCAGTTCGTCGGGGCTGTGCTTACGCGCGACCGGCTCCTTGCGGGCGCCGCGCTCCTGGTTCTGCCGCACCGACGGGGGCGCCTCCACCAGTTTCAGGCTCAGCGCCTGCGGCCCGCGCCGCCCGGCCGCCATCCCGAACTCGACCCGCTGACCGGGCTTGAGCGTCTCGACGCCCTGGGGCAACGCGGACGAGCGGACGTAGACGTCCTCACCCTCGTCCTGGGAAAGGAAGCCGAAGCCCTTTTCCACGTCGTACCACTTCACCTTGCCGGTCGGCACTGCGCTCACCCGTTCGTCTGTTCGGCGCCCGACCCACCGGGCCCGGGCACACTCGTCTGCTGGAACCCGCTGATGGCAGGTCTTTTCCCCTACTCGAAAAACGCGCCCCACAAGCATGCAGGACGCGAGATCGTTCCGAGTCTACCCCGGTGGGTACAGCCCCAGCACATCAGTTTTACCGTCGAACGGTGACGAATCCTGCCGATCCGCGGCCCTCCGGCCCCTCGTCCGGGCGCACCCCCGGCAACTGGTTGCTCCAGCTCGCGTTGGGCCTTTTCGCCCTCGGACTGCTGTCGGTGGTGGCGATCTTCCTCACCCCGGTCCTCACCGACGGCGAGCCGGGGCTCTGGTTGTACCTGGGCGCCATGCTGGCTCCCGTCGGCTTCGTGGCGGCCTTGATCTTCGCGCTGCGCTCGGGCCGCCGATCCAGGTGACAACTGTCCGATACCCGGTACGGCAGCCCCTCAAGCGTGGTGTGATGATAATCACATAACGGCATGATAACGGGGCTGCGTGTCGCACGACCGATACCCGACGCAGTCCCACTAGCTGCGCAGAGTCGCTGGACGGCGGTCGTGACCGCTCCGCAACCCGTCCGCACACGCCGGTTACCAAATAGTGATTTTTCGGCCGGAACGTCGTACCGTCTACCGCAGCCGGGCACATCCGGCCCACCGGCCCGCCGCACCGAACCTCGCCCCGCGGGTACCGGAACCCAACGGAAACCACAGGGGTGAGGGCGGGACGGGCACCCTCTCAGCCTGGACCCGAGCGAAGACCTCGCAGGTGCGTACGAGAGGAAGACGAACCCGAATGAGTGGACGCCATCGCAAGCCCACCAATACCGGTCGCACTGTGGCCAAGGTTGCCGTCACCGGCGCCATGATCAGCGGTGCGGGCGTAGCCCTCGCCGGTACAGCCAGCGCGGCACCCGACTCCGACTGGGATCGACTCGCGCAGTGCGAAGCCGGCGGTAACTGGGGCATCAACACCGGCAACGGCTATCACGGCGGACTGCAGTTCTCGCAGAGCACCTGGCAGGCCAACGGCGGCGGCGAATACGCCTCCACCGCCAACCAGGCCAGCCGCGAGCAGCAGATCGTGGTCGCCGAACGCGTACTCGCCTCGCAGGGCTGGGGCGCTTGGCCCTCCTGCTCCTCCTCGCTGGGCCTGAGCAGCGGCTCGACCCCGCGCGAAACCCCGGCCGACACACCGGCCGTCCAGACCGAAACCCCCGCCCCGCAGAACCAGGCCGCTCCGCAGCAGGCCCAGGCTCCGGCGCAGACCCCGACGCAGACCCAGGAGGTCTACACGGCGGTGGACCGCGCGCTGGCCGCCGTGCAGGCGCAGGGCGTACAGGTCCCGCAGCCCGCGCTGGATCTGTTCGAGGCCGTCAAGGCCAACAACCCGCAGCTCGACCAGGGCCTGCTCGGCGTCTTCGAGGCCAACAAAGGTCTACTGCCCTCCTGAACGGGCACCCCGACCACGAAAGAACCCCGCTCCACCATCAGGTGACGCGGGGTTCTTTCGTTCGTCCGCTCAGCGGTTGATCACTGTGTGCGGGTGCAGATACGGCAGCTGGTCGGCAGCCACCGGGAACTCGGTGTCCTCGCCGAAAGGCGAGAGGTTACCGGAGCGGGACGACGACAGCTCGGTGACCGCGTGCTCACCGTCGGCAACCTCGGGCCAGCCGTTGTCGATGTAGGGTTTCTTCGATTTGTTCACCACCTCCTCATTCTGGCATGCCCCTGCCACGGGACCGCATGTCAACCGCCTCCGTGACGCCCGCCACACGCGGGCGCCGGCCCAGTGCATCGAGCGACGGAGGATCACCGGGCCGCGCCCTCACCGAACCCGCTGCGCCCGGCTAGTCTGGACCGGATGACCGGCCAAGACTCGTTCACCGCCTGGCTCGGCGCCCGCACCGACACACAGTTGGTGGCACTGCTGGAACGTCGGCCCGATCTCGCGGTACCGCTGCCGTCCTCCATGGCGGTGCTCGCCGCCCGCGCCGAACAGCGCGCCTCGGTACTGCGCGCGGCAGACGATCTCGGCACCGTGCCCTTTGCGATCGTGGAAGTTCTGGCCCTGCACACCGCGAGCGGCGGCGAACCGATGACCCGCACCGAACTCAAACGCGCACTGCGGGCCCGCGCCAAGGCCGCGACGGTGGACGCGGCCGTCACCGAGCTCGCCGATCGGGCGCTGCTCTGGTTCGACGACGACCGCATCCGGCTGATACCCGCTGTCGCCGAGGCACTGCCGTGGCCGTTGGGTAGCGGAGCGGAGTCCACCGTGGCGCTGTCCGAATCGGAGATCGCCGCCGCGCTCCCGGGCCTCCCGGAGGCCGAACGCGCGCTCCTGGACAAACTCGCCGAGACCGGACCGCGCGGACGCACCCGCGACGCCGCCCCGGACGCACCCGCCGACCGTCCGGTACCCCGGCTACTGGCCGCGCGACTGTTGCGCCGCATCGATGACGAGACAGTGGAATTGCCGGCCGCCGTGGGCCAGTTGCTGCGCGGCGAACCGGTCACCGACCCGTACCGGCTGACCGAACCCGAGCCCCGGGCCATCCCGCATACGCAGGCCGAGGTCGACGGCGTCGGTGCCGGAGAGGTCGGTGAACTGCTCCGGCACTGCGCGGCGATCCTCGAGGTGCTGGGCCAGCTGCCGGCACCGGCACTGCGCGCGGGCGGTCTGGGCGTGCGCGAGCTGCGCCGGATAGCCAAGGCGGCCGGTATCGACGAGACCCGGGCAGGCCTGTTGGTGGAACTGCTGGCAGCGGCGAAACTGATCGAGAAGGGTTTCCCGGACCCGCCGCCGGAGGCCGACACCGACGATTTCTGGGCGCCGACCCCGGCCGCGGATTCCTGGCTGGAGGCACCGTCGGCCCGGCGCTGGGTCCCGCTCGCGCACGCCTGGCTGGAGCTGGACCGATATCCGTGGATGATCGGACTGCGCGATGCCGCGGACAAACCGCTGGCCGCGCTCGCGCACGAACTGCGGGTGCCGTACGCCGTGCGGGACCGGCGGATCGTGCTCGAGGCACTGGCCGAGCAACCGCCCGGCACCGAACTCGACCCCGGCGGACTCGCGCAGTTGCTGGCCTGGCGCACCCCGCGGCGCCGCCGGCATTTCCGTCGCCAAGTGGTCGACAACACTCTGTACGAGGCCGCCGCGCTCGGCATGATCGGCCGGGGCGCGCTCACCGGCGCGGCGCGCATGCTGCTGACCGATACCCTCGCGGCCGCCGAGGCCGCCCTGGAGGCCGCTCTCCCCGAGCCGGTGGACCATGTGCTGGTCCAAGCCGACCTGACCGTGGTGGCGCCCGGACCGCTGACCGCCGACCTGCAACGGCGGATCGAACTGGTCGCCGATGTGGAGTCGACCGGTGCGGCCACCGTCTACCGGATCGGGGAGTCCACCCTGCGCCGTGCGCTCGACGCCGGTCTCACCGCCGCGGAGCTGCACCATCTCTTCGGCCGGCATTCCCGGACCCCGGTGCCGCAGACCCTCACCTACCTGATCGACGATGTGGCGCGGCGGCACGGCCGGTTGCGGGCCGGGATGGCCCAATCCTTCGTACGCAGCGAGGACCCGGCACTGCTGGCGCAGGTGCTGGCCTCGCCGGTGGCCGAGGCCTTGGCCCTGCGCGGAATCGCCCCGACGGTGGCGATATCGCAGGCGCCGCTGGGCGAATTGTTCGAAGAGCTGCGCCGCGCGGGTTTCGCACCCGCGGGCGAGGACGCGTCGGGCGCCATTGTGGACCTGCGTCAACGTGGCGCCCGGATCAGTGTGCGGCCGCTGGCCCGGCAACCGTATCGGCCGACCCCGCCGACGACCGATCAACTGGAACTGCTGGTCACCGAACTACGCGCCGGGGACCGGGCCGCGACCGCCACCTCCGGGCAGGCGGTACGCAGCGACGGCACCCGCACCAGTACGGCCGCCGCCCTGGCCCTGCTGCAGCTGGCCGCGCGGGTGCGGCGGCAGGTGCACATCGGCTATGTCGACGCCAAGGGCACCGCGATCCAGCGGGTCGTCGAGCCGGTACGGGTCGGCAACGGGCAGCTGGAGGCGCTGGACCCGGTCACCGGCACGGTCCGCCAGTTCACCCTGCACCGGATCTCCTCGGTCGCGCTGCTCGAATAACCGTGCGGCCGATACGCTCAGCCGCGCAGTGTTCCCGGATACAAATACTCCTCGGGGGGCGGGGTGGTACCGCGCAGCCAGGCGTCGAAGAACCCGGTGAGATCGGTCGGCGATTTCGATTGGACGAACGCACGGAAATCCCGCATCGAGGCATTGCCGTAAGCGTGCACGGTCACGAACTCCCGCAGCGTCGCGAAGAAGACCGCGTCCCCCAACTGTTTCCGTAAGGCGTGCATGAACAGGGGACCCCGGTAATAGACCGAGGTGAACATCTTCTCCGGACCCGGATCCTCCAGCGGAACGGCCCAGAATTTCGGTTGCGCCGACATCTCCCGGACCGTCTTGCGATATTCGGCGTCCACATCGGCGCCTTCGGTCCGCTCGGGCCACAGGTAGTCGGCGGTATAGCTGGCGATGCATTCGTTGAGACAGATATCGGACCAGCTCTGCACCGAGACCGAATCGCCCCACCACTGGTGGGAGGTCTCGTGCACCACGGTATTCAGATCCGCCCAGGCCGCGTAGGTGGGCCGGGTCTGGGTTTCCAGCGAGAACGGGATGTCGACGGACAGGAAGATTCCGCCGCCGGTGTCGAACGGGTAAGGGCCGTAGAGGCTCTCGGCGAAATCGAGTATCTGCGGCAGCTTCTCCTCGTATTGCCGCGAACCCTCGGCGCCCGGGGCGAACGCGCTGAGCAACGGCGTGCCGTTCGCACGGCGCTGCTCCAGGTACTCGAAACGGTCGATGGCGACGGTGGTGAGATATCCGATCACCGGATGCCGCTGCTCCCAGCTCACGGTACGGAATCCGTCGCGCACCTCGTCACGGGTCCGCACCCCGCCCGAGACCACCTCCCATTCCGCGGGCACGGTCGTGTGCAGCGTGAAGGTCGCTTTGTCCCGGGGGGAATCGTTGAGCGGATACCAGGTGGACGCCGAATGCGGTTGTCCCGCGGCGAAAACCCCGCCGGTGGGTGCGTAGGTCCAGCCCTCACCGCGGGTGTCGGGCGCGGTACCCGCGTAGTCGACGGTGACGGTGAAGGGCAGGCCGGGTAGCAGCGGCAGGGCCGGACGCACGACCAGCTCGTGCGGTTTCTGCCATTCGAAGCCGGCCGGCGCGTTGTTCACCCGTACGGCGCGCACCGGGGGCCCGCTGAAATCGAGGTCGAACGCGGTCAACGGCTCGGTGGCGGCCGCGTCGATCCGGGTGGATCCGGTGAGCTGATGATCGGCCGGATCGTAGCCGAGCGTCACGTCGTAGTGAGCGACGTCGTAACCGCCGTTACCGTCCCGCGGGAAGTAGGGATCGCCCAGGCCTTCCGATCCCGCCAGCGACGCGGACGGCGCCTGTGCCGCGGCCGGAACCAGCGCCGGACTCGCCAGCACCACCACCCCGGCGATCAGCCAGCGGCCCAGCCTCATGCGTTTTCCACCTTCCGTGATCGAGTCGTGTTCCCCGGGTGATCTCGCCCGACGACGTTAGTCCCATTCGGTGCCGGATGCCGGTACCCCGGAAAACACGGCGCGCGAGCGTTTCCCGGCACGTGGGCGCGGGGCGCCCGCCGGCACCCGTACCGGATCAGGCGCCGAGGCCCTCCGGCAACTGCCCCGGATCGAGCAGCAACCGCTTGGCCGCACTGCGCTGGACCTCGTCGGCGAGGGCGAGATTGTCCGTGAGCAACCGCCATTCGTTCTCGGCGATGGCCGCGCGCGCCTGTTCGATCACCGCGGTATCGGCGGTACCCCAGGCGATCGGCATCGTCTCGACGGGGAGCCAGCGCTCGCCGATCGAGCGGGTGGTCCGGTCGCCGCGCACCGCGACAGCCGGAACACGCTCCCCCACGGCCACCCGATGCCCCGGCAGATGACGCACCTTCCTGGTGATCAGCGCGTACCGCTGCGCGCCGGAGTCGCGGCGGGCCAGATTGACCAGGGCCAGTAACACGGCGCCACGCGTCTGGGCCCGCGAGACGACCGCCGGCACCAGTTCGCCCTCGGCGTAGAGGCGGTCGATCCCGGCCCGGCGCGGCGCCCACAACGCCACCCACAGCGCCGTGGCCGCGCCCAACGCACAGGCCAGGGCCAGCGGATAGGACCAGGGATGCCCCAGCCACACCAGGTAGGCGGTGGCGGCCGCGGCGACGCCGGCGGCGGGCACCGCGGCCAGCCGCACGCGGCGGCGTCCGGCGACTACTTCATTGACCGCGTGGGCGTGCCGGCGGTCCACCGCGAATTCGAAGCGTCGCACGTCGCCATTCCTAACACGATTCGTGGAGTTCGGAATGCCCTTATTGTTCGCCTGGTCCGATGGCGGGACCGAGCAGATCGTCGGCATTGGTTATGCGATAGGCATAACCCTGCTCGGCGAGGAAACGTTGCCGATGCGCAGCATAATCCGCGTCCAGAGTGTCGCGGGCCACCACCGAATAGAAATGGGCCTGACCGCCGTCCTGTTTGGGCCGTAACAGCCGGCCCAGCCGCTGCGCCTCTTCCTGGCGCGAACCGAAGGTTCCGGAGACCTGCACCGCCACCGACGCCTCCGGCAGGTCGATGGAGAAGTTCGCGACCTTGCTGACCACGAGGACCGGGACCTCGCCGCGACGGAACGCATCGAACAGGGCCTCGCGCTCCTTGTTCTTGGTCGACCCCTGGATCACCGGTGCGTCCAGGGCAGCGCCCAGTTCCTCCAGCTGATCCAGATACGCCCCGATGACGAGGGTGGGCGCCCCGCGATGCCGGTCCAGGATGGATTCCACCACCGCGATCTTGGTGTGCGCGGTGGAACACAGCTTGTAGCGCTCTTCGGGTTCGGCGGTCGCGTAGGCCATCCGTTCGGCATCGGTCAGTGTGACCCGGACCTCGATACACTCGGCCGGGGCGATCCAGCCCTGGGCCTCGATATCCTTCCACGGCGCGTCGTAGCGCTTGGGGCCGATCAGCGAGAAGACATCGCCCTCCCGGCCGTCCTCCCGGACCAGGGTCGCGGTGAGACCGAGCCGGCGCCGTGACTGGAGATCGGCCGTCATCCGGAAAACGGGGGCCGGCAGCAGATGCACCTCGTCGTAGATCACCAGGCCCCAGTCCCGGCTGTCGAAGAGTTCCAGATGTTTGTACTCGCCCTTCGATTTACGGGTGATCACCTGGTAGGTGGCGATGGTGACCGGCCGGATCTCCTTGCGCTCCCCGGAGTACTCACCGATCTCCTCCTCGGTGAGCGAAGTGCGCGCGAGCAATTCCCGCCGCCACTGGCGACCTGCGACGGTATTGGTCACCAGGATGAGCGTGGTGGCCTTGGCGCGCGCCATCGCGGCGGCGCCCACCATCGTCTTACCGGCTCCGCAGGGCAGTACCACCACCCCGGACCCGCCCGCCCAGAACGAATCGGCGGCCATCTCCTGGTAGTCGCGCAACTGCCAGCTCGCGCCGTGGAAGTCCAGGTCGATGGGATGGGCCTCGCCGTCGACGTAGCCCGCCAAATCCTCGGCGGGCCAGCCGATCTTGAGCAGCTGCTGTTTGATGTGCCCACGCTCGGACGGGTGCACCACCACGGTGTCCTCGTCGATCCGTTCGCCGAGCATGGGAGCGATCTTCTTGTGCCGGAGCACCTCGGCGAGTACCGCGCGGTCCAGGCTGACCAAGGTCAATCCGTGCGCCGGATGCTTGACCAGCTGCAGTCGCCCGTAGCGGGCCATCGTCTCGACGATATCGACCAGCAGCGGCTGGGGCACCGGGAACCGGGAGTGTCCGACCAGCGCGTCCACCACCTGCTCGGCGTCGTGCCCCGCGGCCCGCGCGTTCCACAGGGCCAACGGCGTGACCCGGTAGGTGTGCACATGCTCGGGCGCCCGCTCCAACTCCGCGAACGGAGCGATCGCCTGGCGCGCCACATCCGCGAGTTCGTGATCGACCTCCAACAGCACTGTTTTATCGCTCTGCACGATCAGCGGCCCGTCTGCCACGGAACCTCCTCACCTCGGCTCCAGCCCATTGTCCCCGAACCCACCGACAGCGCACCGATCGGTGACACCGGACACGCTCCCGCCACCGCTGACACAGCCAGTGGGCGCGAACTGGACCGAGACAACCGCACCTCCGCAAGTCCAGTATCAATCCATGATCGAAATCGCGGCGGCGGCCGGAGTGGCGGTGGCCGCGCTCGGCCTGGTGCTCACCCCCGGTCCGAACATGATGTACCTGGTTTCCCGCACGATTTCGCAGGGGCGGCGGGCCGGCATGATCTCGCTGACCGGGGTCGCCGCCGGTTTCGGCGTCTACCTGACTGCCGCCGCGACCGGCATCACCGCGGTGTTCGCCCTGGTCCCGGCGCTGTATACGGCGCTGAAGGCGGCGGGTGCCGGCTATCTGCTGTGGCTGGCCTGGCAGGCCGTCCGGCCGGGCGCGGTATCGGTTTTCACCCCCGAACCGCTCCCCCGCGACCCCGGCCGCAAGCTGTTCACCATGGGGCTGGTGACCAATCTGCTGAACCCGAAGATCGCCGTCATGTACCTGGCGCTGATTCCGCAGTTCGTATCGCCCGGCGCTGGTCCGGTATGGGCCCAGAGCCTATGCCTCGGCGCGGTGCAGATCACCGTCGCGCTGGTGGTGAACGCCCTGATCGTGTGCACCGCGGGCACGGTCGCCGGGTTCCTGAGCGGGCGGCCGCTGTGGTTGCGTGTCCAGCGGCTCTTGATGGGCTCGGTGCTGGGCGCCATGGCCGCACTGCTGCTCACCGACCGGACCCGGCCGGTCGCGGCCTGAGCGGTCCGGTCAGCGCAACCGGACTCCACGCAGTTTCGCTGGATTGGCGTGGTCGTAGGCGCCCTGGACCACACCGCCCACCACGGTGAATCCCATGACCCGCGCCGGGAAGCCCGGATAGGCATCGTCGCCGGGGCGGCCATGGAAAAGGACGCCGAGTTGTCCGTTGACCCGGACGAACTCCATATCCTCGGTCACGAAATCGGTGCCCGGCCGGTCCAGCCCGTAGCGGCGGATCAGGCCGAGGAACAGCCGGGCGACCTTGTCCGGTCCGTGGATGACATTGTGCGCGGTCTGGGTGGTGCCGCCGGCGTCGCCGATCATCTTCGCGTCCGGATGCAGCACTGCCGCCACCGCGTGGGCGTCACCGGTCCCCAGCGCCACGAGCAGTTTCTGCACGGCCGCCGCGTGCTCGCCGTCGGCGGCGACGGGCGGGGTCTGTTCGCGTACGACCTTGCGCGCGCGGGCGGCCAGCTGCCGGGTCGCTTCCGGGGTGATGTCGAGGATGTTCGCGATTTCGCCGTAGGGCACCTGCAGACCCTCGTGTAGAACGAAGGCCACGCGTTGCGGCGGCGTGAGCTGATCGAGCACCACCAGGGCGGCCATCCGGAACTCCTGACGCTGCACCACGGCGGCGAGCGGGTCCGGCCCGGGCGCACCGGTCAGCGGACTCACGACGGGTTCGGGGAGCCACTGACCCACGTAACTTTCCCGGCGCACCGCGGCACTGCGCAAACGATCCAGGCAGAGCCGGGAGACCACGGTCGTCAGCCAGGCGCGCAGATCCTCGATCTCCGACTGCGAAGTGCCGGCCAGTCGCAACCAGCTCTCCTGCACCGCGTCCTCGGCATCGGCCACGCTGCCGGTCAGCCGGTAGGCCACCGCCAGCAGATGTCCACGATGGGACTCGAAGAGATCGGCGAGAAGCGTGGCTACCACCGCCGGAATTCTACGGAGCACCGTCGCCCGGCCGGGCGGCGACCCGGCCCGCCGGGCCGGGAATTCGGATGCCGGAGCCCTGTCGAACTGCCACCATCGACGGGTGGAGGAGCGCATACTGACCGACGGGACCATCTGGCTGAGCCGTCCGGTGGACACCGATATCGAGGCGATCGTCGAATGCTGCCAGGACCCGGCGATCGCCGAATGGGTGACCATTCCGGTGCCCTACGGACGCGCCGATGCCGAGTATTTCGTCCACACCAGGTCGGCCGAAGGCTGGGCCGGTAGCAGCCCCACCTGGGCGATCCGCCTCGGTGAGCACGGCCGTCTCATCGGCACGATCGGCCTCGGCGGCCGGCCACAGGACGAGGGTTCCGCCGAAATCGGGTACTGGCTCGCCGCCGAGCACCGCCGACGGGGACTGATGTCGCGGGCGATCGCGCTGGCGTGCGATTTCGGTTTCGCCCGGGACGGGATGGGTCTCACCCGCATCCAATGGCGCGCCTTCGTGGGTAACCACGCGTCCGCCGCCGCGGTCCGCACCCAGGGTTTCCGGTACGAGGGTCTGGCCCGGCTGGGCAGCGTGCTGCGCGGAACTCGCCGGGACCATTGGATGGCGGCCCGCCTGAACACCGATGCGCCCGGCCCGGCGGACGGCTGGCCGGCCGACGTCTGAGCCGCGGGACCCGTCGTCCCCGCGGCCGCGCCCGGCCGCCGGTCCGGCCGCCCGCGCCGCGGACCCCTGGCCCGTACGACGCAGCGACCGGATCGTCAGCGCCGGCGGCGCTGTGCGACGGCGTCGGCCAAGTGGTCGAGCTGGGCGGCGGTGGTGTCCCAGTCCATGCAGGCGTCGGTGATGGACTGTCCGTAGGTGAGATCGGCCGATCGGCCGAGAGTGAGGTCCTGCCGGCCCTCGACCAGGAAGCTCTCCAGCATCACGCCGACCACACCCGGTTCGCCCGCGGCCAGCCGCTCGGCGATATCGGCGACCACGACGGGCTGGCGCCGGTGATCCTTGTTGCTGTTGCCGTGGCTGGCGTCGACCACGATCCGTTGCGGCAGCTTCGACTTATCCAGTCGCGCGCAGGCGTCGGCCACCGAGGCCGCGTCGTAGTTGGTGCCGTTGGATCCACCGCGCAGGATGACATGGCAGTCCTCGTTACCCGCCGTCTGGATCAGCGCGGCCCGGCCGTCGAGATCGGTACCCGGGAACACATGACTGGCCGCGGCCGCCCGGACCCCGTCCACAGCGACCTGCACATCGCCGTCGGTCCCGTTCTTGATGCCGACCGGCATGGACAGGGCACTGCTCAGCTGCCGGTGCACCTGGCTGGCCGCGGTACGCGCGCCGATCGCGCCGTAGGAGACCAGATCCGAGATGTACTGCGGGGTGATGGGATCGAGGAACTCGCAGGCCACCGGTAGACCCAGCGCGGTGATGTCGAGCAGCAGCTGACGGCCGATACCCAGCCCGGTGTTGACATCGAAGCTGCCGTTGAGGTGCGGATCGTTGATCAGCCCTTTCCAGCCCAGCGTGGTGCGCGGCTTCTCGAAGTAGACCCGCATGACCAGGTGCAGCCGATCGGAGAGTTCCGCCGACGCGGCGGCCAGTCGCCGCGCGTAGTCGAGCGCGGCGACCGGGTCGTGCACCGAACACGGGCCGACCACCACCATGAGACGGTCGTCGAGTCCGTTGAGAACCTCGACGGTGGACTTACGCCCGGCCCGCACGGTGGCGGCGTGGTCGTCGGTGATGGCATGGACCCGGCGCACCTCGGCGGGCGAGCGCAGCGGGCTCACACTGAGGGTGCGCTGATCATCCAGATCGGAATGGTGTGCGTCGATATCGACTGCGGTTGTCATCGTGGGGGTGTCCTTCTCGTTCGGGCCGACCCACGGAAATACTCACCCGTCGAGCCGGTCGTCATCCGGCTCGGGGGAACTGGTCAGCGCGCGTGATAGCCGCAGACCGACCCACCCCGGGCCGGCTTGCTAAACCAGAAATACACGCGCTGCACGATTGGTCACGGTACCAGGCGGTCGACCACCGATGTCGGTGCGGGGCGGAATCGCGTGAAATAGAGTGAGACTTGACACAATTCCGCCCCGGCGCCGGTTTCAGAACTGCCCGGGCTCGTAGTTTCCGGCCGGAGTGTGGGCGATGGCGTTGAGCCGGTTCCACGCGTTGATGGTGGCGACGGCGACGAGCAGGCCGCCGATCTGGTCGTCGTCGTAGTGTTTGCGCACCCGCTGCCAGGTCTCCTCGCTCACCCCGCCGCCGTCCGCCAGGCGGGTGCCCGCCTCGGTGAGTTCGAGCGCCGCCCCCTCGGCCTCGGTGAAGACGGTGGCCTCCCGCCACGCGGCGACCAGGTTGATCCGCACCGCGGATTCCCCGGCGTGCAGGGCGTCTTTGGTGTGCATATCCAGGCACATCGCACAGCCGTTTATCTGGCTGGCCCGGATCTTCACCAGTTCGTAGGTCCGGTCAGGCCGAGAAATCGAACTTCACGTCGGTCAGCCGCTCCGAGAGCTCCCACAGCGAACGCGCGGTGAGCTGGTCCTTGGCCCGCTTGGAGCATCCCGAACGACCGGGGTGGCCGCGCATCCCGCCCAGACCGGTCGGCCCGTAGTAGGCGCCCGGCTCGACCGGCGCGGTGGCGGCGAAGAGTTCGGGCAGCGCCCCCATCTCGGCGCTCTGCGCGAACACTTTGTTGCCGATGTTCATCACCTGGTCGAGCACGGTCTCGGTGTGGGACTGGAGTTCGGTGGCGGCGTAGCCGGGATGGGCCGCCAGCGACAGCTTCGCCGATCCGGCGGCGGTGAGCCGGCGCTGCAGTTCGAAGGCGAAGAGCAGATTCGCCAACTTCGACTGGCCGTACGCCGACCAGCGCTTATAGGGGCGCCGCTCCCAGTTGAGATCCTCGAGGTCGATGGCGCCGGCCGCGTGGGCGCCACTGGACAGAGTGACCACCCGCTCGCCGATCTTGCCGAGCAGCAGGCCGGTGAGCGCGAAGTGGCCGAGGTGGTTGGTGCCGATCTGCATCTCGAAACCGTCGGCGGTGCGTCGCAGCGGCACCGCCATCACGCCGGCATTGTTGATCAGGACATCCGCGCTCTCCACCCCCGCGGCGAATTCCCGGACCGAGGACAGATCGGCCAGATCCAGCTGCCGGACCTGTGCCCGCTCACCGATCTCGTCGGCGACGGCCTGCCCTTTGCCCACATTCCGGCAGGCCAGGATCACCTGCGCTCCGGCCCCGGCCAGGGCGCGCGCGGCGACCGCGCCGAGCCCGCTGTTCGCCCCGGTGATGATGACGGTTCGACCCTGCTGATCGGGGATGTCCCCGACGCCCCAACCACTCATGGGGCGAGTCTAATCCGCGATGGGGATATGTACCGGCCGCGACGGACCGCGTATCGCATACCGGTTCCCGATCCTCGGGTCACCGCCGGGACCTGCGCGGTGGTGACTCGCCCTTTCCAAAAGATATAGGGTTGCCTAACCTATTAAAGGACCGGAAATGCGCCGCACACGCTCGCGTGTCCCTGTTTTCCCTATGAGGCATATCGTGACTTCCACCGCCGTCGGCACCCACCGTGACGGTTATGTTCCCTTCCCCGCGGATCTGGCCGAGACCTACCGTGCTGCCGGCTACTGGACCGGCACCACCGTGGGAGATCTGCTCCGCGACACCGCGCGCCGCAGCCCGGAGCATCCGGCCCTGCTCGGCGACCGGCCGTTGACCTACGCCGAACTGGATACGGCAGCCGACCGGATGGCCTACGGGTTCCTGGCACTCGGGATCGCGCCGGGCGACCGGGTGATCGTCCAACTTCTCAACACTCCCGATTTCGCCATCGCGCTGTTCGGGTTGCTGCGTGCCGGCATCATTCCCGTCCTCACGTTGCCCGCGCATCGCCGGGCCGAGATCGAGCACCTGGCCGGTCTCTCCGGCGCGGTCGCGTACCTGGTCGCCGACCGCCAGGGCGATTTCGACTACCGGCACCTGGCCGCCACTCTGCTGAGCACCGTCGGATCGCTGCGCCACGTCCTCGTCGCCGGAGACGCCGGCGAATTCACCGAGCTGATGTCCATCGCCCGGGACACCGGGTCGCTGCCCACGGTCGACCCCGCCGATATCGCGCTCATGCTGGTCTCCGGCGGTACCACCGGACTCCCCAAACTCATCGCCCGCACCCACGACGACTACGTCTACAACGCCACCGCGAGTGCGGCCGTCTGCGAGCTCGGCGACCGGGACGTCTACCTGGCGACCCTGCCCGCCGCACATAATTTCCCGCTGGCCTGCCCGGGCATCCTGGGCACGGTGGCGACCGGGGGCGCGCTGGCCTTCGTCGCCGACCCCAGCCCGGAAAGCGCCTTCGCGGCGATCGAACGCCATCGCGTGACCGTCACCGCGGTGGTGCCGCCACTGGCGCAATTGTGGTCGGCCGCGGCGGAATGGGAGGACGCCGATATCTCCTCGCTGCGGTTGCTGCAGGTCGGGGGCGCGAAGCTGGCCGAGGTGAACGCCCGCGAGATGGCACCCGCGCTGCGGGTCACGCTGCAGCAGGTCTTCGGTATGGCCGAGGGGTTGCTGAACTTCACCAGGCTCGACGACGATCCGGATATCGTCTGCACCACCCAGGGCCGCCCGCTGTGCCCGGCGGACGAGATCAGAGTGGTCGACGAGGACGGCGTGGACGTCGCACCGGGCGCAGAGGGTGAACTGCTCACCCGCGGCCCGTACACCCTCCGCGGCTATTACCGGGCCCCCGAACACAATGCCCGCGCCTTCACTCCGGACGGTTACTACCGCAGCGGCGATCTGGTACGACAGCTGCCCAGTGGCCATCTGGTGGTGTCGGGCCGGATCAAGGATGTGATCAACCGCGGCGGGGAGAACATCTCCTGCGACGAACTCGAGGAGCATCTGCTCGCCCACCCCGCGGTCCGGCACGCGGCCGCGGTCGGCCTGCCCGATCCCGGACTCGGCGAGAAGGTCTGCGCGGTACTGGTCGTCGACGGCGCGATGCCCACTCCGGCCGAGATCAAGGATTTCCTCACCGAGCGCGGTCTGGCGACCTACAAACTCCCGGATGTGCTGCGCCGGGCGGAGACCCTGCCGCTGACCGCGGTGGGCAAGATCGACAAGAAGGCCCTGCGCGCCCAGGAGTAGACCGCGGCCGGGGGACGGTCCGGGCCGGGCCGTCCCCCGGCCGGCCGACCACGCGCCCTACGCCTTCACCACGTAGGGCGCCACACTGCCCAGCTTCTCGCAGGTCTCCTCGAACTCCCGTTCGGGCAGCGACTGCGCGACCACACCTGCCCCCGCGCGTAACCACGCGCCGGCGGCGGTCTGGTACACCGCGCGCAGCACCAGCGCCGCCTCCAGCGCACCGGTCGGCGAAACCATCAGCACCGCACCGGAGTACAGACCCCGCGGACGGTCGTGCCGGAAGACCGAGTCGACGCCGGAGCGTTTCGGGATACCCGAAGCGGTCACCGAAGGGAAAATGGCGTCCAGCGCGTCCCAGGCCGTCCGGCCGGCCGCGAGCCGCCCCCGGACGGTGGAGGCGAGGTGTTGCACACTGCCGCGTTCGCGCACCGCCATGAAATCCGATACCGAGGTGGTGCCCGGTTCGGCGACGGTGCCGATCTCGGCGAAGCAGGTCTGTACGGAGAGCGCGTGCTCGACGATCTCCTTCGGATCGCTGACCAGCTCCGCGCGCGCGGCGCTGTCCATCTCGGCGCCCAGACCGAAGGCGCGGGTGCCCGCGAGGGGTTCGGTGCTGACCATCCGGTCGTCGTCCACCGAGAGCACCAGTTCCGGGCTGAACCCGGCCGCCTCCAGTCCGCCCAGATTCAGCAGGAAGGACCGAGCGGGCGTGTTGTGCGCCCGGCCGAGCCGGTAGGTGGCCGGGATGTCCACCGCGAAGGGCAACTCGACCTTTCGCGAGAGGATGACCTTCTGGTACCGCCCGGCCTCGATCTCCGCCACGGCGGTGGCGACGCGTTCGCGGTAGCCGGAGGCGTCCACCCGCACATCCACCGGATGGGGCCGCGGGAGCGCGGTGTCCCGGGAACTCGCGACGGTATCGCAGAGGTCCGCGGCCTCGTCCGGATCCGCTCCGGTTATCCAGACCGCTCCGGTCGCGTCGATTCGCACCTCCAGGCGCGGGATCATCAGATGAACCAGGGCGGTGCCGGGGCGCAGATACTCGGTGGCTCCCAGCGACCACGCGCAGAATTCGAAACCGATCCACCCGTAGGCATTGCGACCGGTCATCGGCAGTTCGGCGAGCACGCCGTTCATCACCGCGGCCGGGCTGCCGGACCAGCCGCGCACCGCGGTCTCGCCCGCCCAGGTGATCCGCAGTTCGCCGGCGTCGAGTTCGACGGTGCCGATCGGGTCCGCGGCGAAGACCCATTCCCCGCCCCGTTCGTAGACCACATGGTCGCCGAAGTGGCCCCGGGCGGCCAAGCGCGCCATCGCTGCCGCCGGATCGGTCACATACTCGGCACGTAAACGTTCGTCAGTGGTCGACAACGATCCTCCAAGGCTAACCGACCCAACTCGGAAGTAAGGTTAGCATTACCTCTTCTCGTCGGGTCGACTCGAAACAACCCGAAACGAGCCAAACAACCCCAACGACGCGAGAGCCGTCCATAGTGGTCGGCAAGGAGTATTTTCGAGCCGACGACCGATCGGGCTCCGCCGATCCGGTCACCCGGCCTCGGCCCGGACCGGAGCCGACCGTCCCCACCCGAGCAGAGGATCCACATCATGATCGAGCACCGCAGTGGAGCCCCGGCAGCATCCGAGCTGCCGCTGGAATCGGTGGTCGCGCTGGTGGATTCGGCCTCGGGCACCGAACGCGAACTGATCGGGCGCTGGATCGCCGACGGCGGCCTGGCCGCCGAACTGGGCGTGCGTGCCCCGGTCACCCAGCTCGACCTGGACGCCGGTGCCGTCGCCGACCGACTCGCCGGCCGCACCGACGATCCACTCGTCGTCCCGGTCCGGGTGCTGTGGCTACCGCCGGAACGCGACGGCGTCCGCCGGGTGACCTTCGGCGACCTCGCACAGCTCACCAATCCGCGCCGCCCGAACCGGCTCGTCCAGCGGCGACTCGTCGAACGGTCCCCCGACCGGCATCTGGTACTCACCGGCAGCCCGGCCCGGCTGAGCGAACTGCGGGCCAACAACCCGGAGGCCACCGCTCTCCACTACGCCGGCACCACCGATCCGTTCGCCCGCGCGGTGGTCCGGGCCGCGGTCGTCGCGCTCGAGCGGGCAGAACGCGGCGTGATCGGTGACCGGTACAAGGTGCCCCGCCTGGTCACCGAGGAGATCCTGGACTCGCCGGAATTCCTGCGGCGACTCGAATTGATCGCCGACGAGATCGGGGCCGATCCGCAGGAGGTGCACCGGCGCGCCGAGAAAGCACTGAACGAACTGGTCGCGGCGCAGAGCCGCACGGTCTCGGATCTGTTCACCCAGGCCATGCGCCCGGTGCACGCGTCGACCTGGAAGGTGGACTGCGACGAATCCGGGCTCACCGCCCTGCGCGACCTCAACCGGCGCTACCCGCTGGTCTTCCTGCCCTCCCACCGCTCCTATGTGGATGCCTTCGTCCTGGGCGATGTCCTGGCCCGCAACGATTTCCCACCCAACCATGTGGTGGGCGGCGCGAATCTACGATTCTGGCCGATGGGCCCGATCGCCCGGCGCACCGGGACGATCTTCATCCGGCGCAGTTTCGGGGGCGACACGGTGTACCAGGCGGTGGTCGAGGAGTACTTCGGCTATCTGATGGCGCGGCGGTTCAACCTGGAGTGGTACTTCGAGGGCGGCCGCACCCGCACCGGGAAACTACGCCCACCCCGCTACGGACTGCTCAACTATCTGGCCGCCGCCGTGCGCCAGGAACGGATCGCCGACGCGCTCCTGGTCCCGGTGTCGATCACCTACGAGCGGCTCAACGAACTCGGCGCCATCGCCGACGAGCAGATGGGCGGCCGCAAGAAACCCGAAGGCCTGGCCTGGCTGGCCCGCTACGTCCGCAACCAGCAGCATTCGGCAGGGCACGTCTACGTGCGGTTCGGGGCCCCGCTCTCGGCGCGCGAACGGCTCGCCGCCCACGGCGACCCGCTGATCGCGACCCCGGTCACCATTCCGCTGCACCGCACCGACGCCACCGGCCGGACCGGAACCGGCCCCGCCGAGCCACCCGACGAGATCGGTGAGAAGGAGCGCCTGGCGGTACAGCGGCTCGCGTTCGATGTCGCCGTGGGGATCAACTCCGTCACCCCGATCACGGTCAACGCCCTGGTCACGCTGGTGCTGCTGGGGGTCCACCAGCGGGCGCTCACCCGGGCCGAGGTGTGCGAGGTACTCGCCCCGGTGCTGGACTACATCGAACAGCGCGACCTGCCGCGCGGCGAGATCGCGAAACTGCGCGACGAGCAGAGCCTGGCCGTGGTCCTCGAACAGCTGTCGCTCGCCAAGGTGGTCACCGTCTACCGCGGCGGTGTGGAGCCGGTGTACTCCATCGAGGCGGGCGCTCACCTCGAAGCCGCCTTCTATCGCAACAGCGCGGTGCACTGGTTCGTCGACCGCGCCATAGTCGAGCTGGCGATCCTGGCCGCGGTCGACGCCGCGCCCGACGATCCGGCCGGCGACGCCGTCGGGCCCGACGCCGACGCCCTGGACATAGGCTGGGAAGAGGCCTACCGGCTGCGGGATCTGCTGAAATTCGAGTTCTTCTTCCCGGACCGGACCGAGTTCGCGGAGCGGATCACCGCGGAGGTGCTGTTGATCGACCCGCGCTGGCGATCGCGGTCGCGCGACACACTCGGCAGTGAGATCCTGGCCGCGCTCACCGGCACCGGTTTCATGATGGCCCATCGGGTACTGCGCTCGTTCTTCGATGCACAGCTGGTGGTGGCCGAACGACTGGCCGCCCAGGATCCGGCCGAGCCGATCGACCGCAAGGAGTTCGTCGAGGAGTGCGTCTCGGTCGGCAGGCAGATGCTGTTGCAGCAGCGCCTGCACAGTACGGAGTCGGTGTCCACCGAGCTCTTCGGCAGTGCGCTGAAACTGGCGGCCAATCGCGGGCTGCTCGAACCCGCGGACCCCGAAGCGGCGGAATCGGTGACCGAACTCGCCACCCGGCGGGCCGAATTCGCCGAACGGCTACGCACCATCGGTTTCCGGATCTCCCGCGCCGCCACCCTCGACCCCTCCAACCTCCCGGCCGGACGGGTCCGATGAGCACGCGGGATACGGGCCCGGGACATACCGGCCGAGACCCCGCGCCGTCCGGGATCGACGCGGTGGTGGCCGCTGTCCGTTCCGGGCCCCGCGGTCCCGGAGTCGCCGCCTTCTTCGATCTGACAGCGCTGGCCGAACTCCGGTCCGCGCCCGGACCACGGTGGCGCGGACCCGACCGCGAACTGCTGGAAACGCTGTTCGAGCAATTGCGGCGCAGCGGCGAGAGTTCGGCGGGCGATGTGCTCGAACGCGGCCTGCGCGCCGCGGCCGGCCGGACGCCGGAGGAACTGACCGCGCTGGGCGAACGCCTGTTCAAACGGGGCTGGTACGACCGATTGCGCCCCGAACTGCTGCGCGTGGTGCAGGAACATATCGCGGCCGGGCACACCGTGGTGTTGACCGGGGACGCGGCGGACTTCCAGTTACGTCCGGCGGCCACCGCGCTCGGCATCCCCCGGGTACTCGGCAGCCGGGCGGCGGTGGCCGACGGCCGGCTGACCGGGCGCCTCGAGGGCGAAGTGCGCTACGGGCCCGAAAAGGCAGAGGCGGCGTCGGAGTTCGCGGCCGCCCACGGCGTCGACCTCACGCGCTCCTATATCTACAGCGGCAGTGCGGGCGATCTCGCACTGTTCTCCCGCGGCGGCACCCGGGTACCGATCGCACCCGACCCCGTGCTGGCGGCCGCGGCGGCCGAGTACGGCTGGGCCGCACCCGCCGTGGCTTCGCGAACCGCCCCGCGCCCGGCCGACTATCTGCGGACACTGCTGGGCTTGTTCGCCCTGCTCGGCGGTGCGCTGTACGGCGTGCTGCGCAAGTCCCACACCCGCGACCGGCGGGCCATGGCCGACGCCCTCATGAAATACGGCACCACCTGGCCGCTGCGCGTCTGCGGGATCCGGCTGCGCGTCACCGGTGCCGAGCACGCCCGCCGGCCGCGGCCCGCGGTCTTCCTGTTCAACCATCAGAGCCAGTTCGACGTGCTCATCGTGCCCGCCGTGCTCGGCGGGCACGTCACCGGAGTCGGTAAGAAGGAACTGATCCGGCATCCGATATTCGGCCCGCTCATGCGGTTCGTCGGCGTCACATTCATCGACCGTTCGAACACCGACCTGGCCAAGGCCTCGCTGGCACCGGTGGTGGATACGCTGCGTGGCGGTCTGTCCGTCGCGATCGCCCCGGAGGGCACCCGGTCCTACACCGCGCAGCCGGGCGGGTTCAAGAAGGGCGCCTTCCATATGGCCCGGCAGGCGGGGGTGCCGGTGATCCCGGTGGTGATCCGCAATGCCGCCGAGGTCGGGCGGCGGGATTCGATGATCGCGCGACCCGGCGTGGTCGATGTGGCGATCCTGCCGCCGATAGAGATCGATGCGCGGGACCCTTCGGCACTGGACGAGAAAGTCGCCGAGGTACGGCAGCTCTACCTGGACACGCTGCGCGAGTGGCCGCGCTGAACGGTGTCAGAGAGCGCGGCCGAGGAGCAGCTTCCACGGCATCAGCGCCGATTCCAACTGCACCTTCAGGCTCATCTTCGATGCCCCGAGGGTCCGCTCCTCGAACCGGATGGGTACCTCGGCGATACCGATGCCCTGCTTCTTGGCCCGGTAGTTCATCTCCACCTGGAAGGAGTAGCCGTTGCTGCGGATGGTGCCGACCTCGATAGCGCGCAGCGTATCCGCTTCCCACGCCTTGAAACCGGCGGTGGCGTCCCTGATGCCCAGCCGCAGGATGGCATTGACGTAGAAGTTGGCCCACGCCGAGAGCGCCTTGCGGTACCACTTCCATTCCGCCGCGGTGGAACCGCCGGGCACATAGCGGGACCCGAGCACGACCCCCGTACCCGGCCGGTTCAGCTCCTCCAGCATGGCGGGGATCACCTCGGCGGGATGGGACAGGTCGGCATCCATCTGGATCACCACGTCCGCGCCCTCCTCGAGGGCACGGGTGATTCCGGCGATGTAGGCCCGGCCCAGCCCGTCCTTCTCCGTGCGGTGCAGTACCGACACGACGTCGGGCAGATCCGCGGCCAGCTTCTCCGCCACCTCCCCGGTACCGTCCGGAGAGTTGTCGTCGACTACCAGTACGTGCAGTTCGGGCACGGGTAGCGCGGTCAACCGCTCCACCGCTACCGGCAGATTGTCCCGCTCGTTGTAGGTCGGCACAACAACGGTAACCCTCAAGGGTCGCCCTCCCTGCTCACCTGGTCTCGCCCACGGCCGGGTACAACAGGCCGCGAGCGTCGCTACGTATTACCCGTGAACGGTAGCCCAACCGCCCACCCGGGAGTTCAGCGCACCGGTGATAGCGGCGCTGAGCGGGGCCATCAGGAGTTCCGCGACCGATCAGTCGCCATCGCGATAGGCCCGGTCCGCCGCGTCCTGTGTGGCATTGCGCTGCCGCACGATCTCGAGCGCGCGTTCGGCCGTGGCCTGATCCGGGTAGGGTCCCATGCGGTCCCGGAACCAGCACTGACGACCGCGCTCGGCGCGCTGATGTTTCAAGCAGTAATACCACCGTTCGGCCATGGTCACAGCATTCCACCCGGCGCGGGTCCGAAACAGCAGAAACCTCCCGATCGCGATGATCGGGAGGTTGATGTGGCCAGGGCCGGGATCGAACCGGCGACCTTTCGCTTTTCAGGCGAACGCTCGTACCAACTGAGCTACCTGGCCGCAGGCACCCGGAACGAATGCCATCCGATGGAAGCCGGATTTCTCCGGCATCCACTGGCGACCCTGACGGGACTCGAACCCGCGACCTCCGCCGTGACAGGGCGGCGCGCTAACCAACTGCGCCACAGGGCCTTGCTGTGTGCCACCTATTCGCATAGGTGGTACCCCCTACGGGATTCGAACCCGCGCTACCGCCTTGAAAGGGCGGCGTCCTAGGCCGCTAGACGAAGGGGGCTCGTCCCGGATCTCTCCGGACCGGCTTTCAACGGCTGTCCGTTGGGAGCTCGCATAGCTTATGACAGGGTGCGCACAATTCCCAAATCCGCTGGTCAAGCTGGCGAGGCCAACTCTTCCAGGCGTGCGCTCGCCCGCCACCCCGACCGGCCGAACTCCGCCACCCACGCCGGGGTACAGGTGGCCTGGACGAGGACCTCCAGCGACTCCTGGAACCGGGTGCGCAGATCCGGCTCGCCGCTGAGGACGTCGACCATATAGCGCTGACCGATCAGCGCGCCGGCGAGGGTCCGGGTGAAGCGGTCGGGGTCGGTGTCCGGACGCAGCTGCCCTTGGTCGATCGCCGCGACGGTCAGATCACGGATGGCCGCGGAGAGCATCGGACAACCGCCGTGGCCCTGCCGGTGGAAGCCGGGATCGATGACGAGCCGGAATTCGGCCTGCACGATTATGTCGTGCTCGAGCCGCAGCGCGAGCTCGTCGAAGACGCCGTGCAGAATGTCGAGCGGGCCCAGCTCCGTGCGGACGAGCCAGCGATCGATGGTGAGGCGGTATCGCTCGATCGCCGAATCGAGAACGGCCCGCGCCAGATCTTCCTTCGAATCGAAATGGAAGTACATGGCGCCCTTGGTCGCCCGCGATCCTTCCAAAATGCGGTTGAGCGAAGCCGCGGCATAGCCGCTCTTCCCGAACTCAACGGCGGCGGACCGGATAATTGCTGCCCGTGTCCGACGGGCCCGCTCTTGCTGCCGTGCCATGCTCGAAACGCCTCCGAAGCCTTGTGCAATCCGCGGGATTTCCACCCACGGAATGCTCGCGACCGTTCATCCGCCTTTGACGAGCGGGCCGACGCCGCGAACTTATCCTGTTGTATGCCGACCTGCGGTCGGTTTATTGACCTGTACCGAACCTTTGGTACGAAACCCAGCCCGCAGAAGAAACACACCGGCTGGTATAATTCGATGGCCCGGGTGCGCCGCAGGGGGTGCGCATCCGGGCATTCCGTTACGCCGTTCCTCGTCCCCCATACGCCTCCCGCAGCGCTGTCCCGAGTGACACCCCGAATTCGCTGATTGGTCACGGTACCCGGGATCTCGTACCGGCATGCGGAAAACCGATGCAGCGGGCTACCATTCGGCCGTCCGGATTCGGCGGCCCGGAGACCGACGGCACCGTACGAATGGCCGAGCGAATCCTTCGGTATCGCAGGACGTTCGCCCACTCGGGCCGGTCCGGGACCGGTACTCAGCCGGCCGCTCCGATCACCGGATGGATACCGCCCCGCTCGTGCGCACCACCGCGAGCACAACACTCCGGAAAACCGGTTCCCGGACCCCACATCTGCGAGAAATCTACCTTTACCGATCCAAAGGCATTGGTATCCAACATATTTGGATCGTATCGTGCTACCCGTTGTATCAACAATGCCGCAGGTACCGTGATACCGAACTCATGGGTATGGTTTCCGACTCGCCGACCCCACGGAACGGCCCCGACCTCCCCCGCCACCCCCGCGAACCGTCGCGCGCCCGGGCCACGTGAGACCGGGCCCCGCCTCCCCAGTGACGGAAAGCACCAGCATAGCCACCCGATTACGAGAAACGCGGGCTCGGCCAGTACACTTGCGCCCGCGCCCCTATAGCTCAGTTGGTAGAGCTACGGACTTTTAATCCGCAGGTCCCAGGTTCGAGCCCTGGTGGGGGCACACCTCGGGCGCCCGGCCACCGGCCGGGCGCCCATCGCATTTCCCACCGCCGGGCGGCTCTCCTGTGAGTTGAACCAACCTCGGCCCGGCGCTGCTGTGACCGAGCCGACCGGCGCGGACTCCTGTCGAGCCGCCCGGCCGGGCAGACCCACGGTCACGATGAACAGCCTGATCAGCGCAGGAACTTCTGCTCGCGGACCCGCTCGTGTGCTATTTCCCACGGCGGCTAACGCAATCGGGACACCTGGCGATACGCCCATGACTGCGGATCCGGCCATACACTCGGGTGTGACCCCGGGCATGGGCACCTGCGCCAACGTGCACTCTTTCTCGGTCGGATGCGTTTCGCATCACACCTACGGTGCCGTAAGGTATGGCCGCATCGGGAACGGTCTACATCAGGTGACCCGCACGAACGCAACATATGAAGGGCTTGATTACATGGCAAGGGATCTGACTCAACTCGAGCTGCTCACAGAGTTGGAGCCGGTTGCCGAGCAGAACGTCAACCGGCACCTCTCCCTGGCAAAAGAGTGGCATCCGCACGACTACGTCCCCTGGGACGAGGGTCGCAACTTCGCTGCACTCGGCGGAGAGGACTGGGACCCCGACCAATCCAAGCTCAACGAGGTCGCCAAGGCGGCCATGATCACCAACCTGCTCACCGAAGACAATCTGCCTTCCTACCACCGGGAAATCGCCGAGAACTTCTCCCAGGACGGCGCGTGGGGAACCTGGGTCGGCCGCTGGACCGCCGAGGAGAACCGGCACGGGATCGTCATGCGCGACTACCTGGTCGTGACGCGCGGCGTCGACCCGGTGGCACTGGAGCAGGCGCGCATGGTTCATATGACCAACGGGTTCGCCTCGCCCGCCGAGGCCGACGCCGGCTTCTTGCATTCGGTGGCCTACGTGACCTTCCAGGAGCTGGCCACGCGTGTCTCCCACCGCAATACCGGCAAGGTCTGCGACGATGCCATCGCCGACCGCATGCTGCAGCGCATCGCCGCCGACGAGAACCTGCACATGATCTTCTACCGCAATATGTGCGGGGCGGCGCTGGACCTGTGCCCGGACCAGGCGCTGGACGCCATCACCCTGATTCTGGAGAATTTCCAGATGCCCGGCGCGGGTATGCCGAATTTCCGGCGCAACGGTGTGCTGATGGCCAAGCACGGTATCTACGATCTGCGCCAGCACCTCGAAGAGGTCGTCCAGCCGGTACTGAAGAAGTGGAACATCTTCGGCCGTACCGACTTCAGCGCGCGCGGTGAGCAGACGCGGGAACGGCTCGCCGAATTCCTGGACAGGCTGTCCAAGGACGTCGTGAAGTTCGAGGAACAGCGCGACCGGATGCTCGCCCGCGAGGCCGCCAAGCGGGAGAAGGCCTTCGCCACGGTGAACGGCTGAGCCGTCCGCCACAGGGAACACAACGACCGAGACCGCCGGTGACACCGGCGGTCTCGGTGTTTTTTGCCCCGCCTGCGGCGGGGCGGGTCGGGGCCCTGTGACCCGGGGCGCTCGGTGTCATCGGGTCGGTGGGTGGCCGGCCGCGAATATCACTTCACCGGCAGGGCACCGTCCACACCGCCCACATCCGTGACCTGATAGCCGGAATTCTGGTCGACCGTGACCGTGTAGGTGACCGTGGTCTGCGTACCGTCGGGATTCTGGGCGTTGTTCGAGGTCACGTTCACGAAGACGTTCACTTTGTAGACCCCGTCCCGTTCGGACATGACCTTCGCGGTGATGGGGGTGGCGGTGGAGGTCCACTGCAGGGGCACCAGGATCTGTTCCAGTTTCGGCGCGGTGTCGTCGAACTTGCCGGCCAGCTGAGGGGTGGTGTTCTTCTTCAGGGCCGCGATCCAGGCATCGAGATCCTGGTAATTCACCGTGGCCGCACCCACCGCGTACTCGGTGGCCAGTTGTTCGGCGTGGCTGTCGGCCGCGGCGCGCTCGTCGCGATCGGCCAGTTCACCTCGTGCGGTGAAATACAGCACGGCGAAGACGATCGCCGCTACGGCGAGCACCGCGACGAGCGCGCCACGGACCAGGGTGGAAACCTGGATGGACACCGTGCCGGGTCGGGATTCGGCCGTGGCCGGCTCCGCGGGAACGGCGGGTTCGCCCGCGCCACCGGCGGTCCCCTCCGGGTCGCGACCGGCGTGGTCGGTGTTCTCGGCCATGGATGTCGTCCTCTTTCGATTGTTCCCGATCGGGGCGGCGGTCCCGGCGGTGTATCCAGCGGAAATCGGGCGGCCGGCGGATCCGGCGTTCACGAGGCTAGCGCCCGGTCCGGCCGAACCGGCAGCTACCCCGCGCGCCCGCCGCGGGGGATCACCGCCGCCGCGAAAAGGGGCTCCGGTGGCGCACCGGCGCGCGGTGAGGCACCCGACAGTGACCGGGCCCGGCGGCTCGAGGGAAAATAGAACACTGTGCAAACACAGCTGGAGCAGGAGACACGTCTGCGGATCGGCCCCTACCCGGTCGATCCGCCGGTCGTCCTCGCGCCGATGGCCGGCATCACCAACCTGGCCTTCCGCAAGCTCTGCCGGGAATTCGGCAGCCCGACCGCGATCTACGTCTGCGAGATGATCACCGCGCGCGCGGTAGTGGAGCGCAACGAGAAAACGCTGCACATGATGTCGTTCGACGAGGGCGAATCGCCGCGGTCGATGCAGCTCTACGGTGTGGACCCGGCCACCCTCGGCGAAGCCGTCCGGATCATCGTCGGCGAGGGCTGGGCCGATCACATCGATATGAACCTCGGCTGCCCGGTACCCAAGGTGACCCGGCTCGGCGGCGGTGCCGCCCTGCCCTACAAGCGCAACCTGTTCGCCCGGATCGTCCGGGAGATGGTCCGGGCCGCCGAACCGGCCGGTGTGCCGGTGACCATGAAATTCCGCATCGGGATCGACGACGAGCATCGGACCTACCTCGATACCGGCCGCATCGCCGAGAGCGAGGGCGCGGCGGCGGTCGCCCTGCATGCGCGCACCGCGGCGCAGCGCTATTCCGGAACCGCCGACTGGTCGGCCATCGCACGCCTGAAAGAAGCGGTCACCACGATTCCGGTGCTCGGCAACGGCGATATCTTCAGCGCCGCCGACGCGGTGGCGATGATGGCGCAGACCGGCTGCGACGGGGTCGTGGTGGGACGCGGCTGCCTGGGCCGGCCCTGGCTGTTCGGAGAACTCGGTGCCGCCCTGCGAGGCGAGCCCGCGCCGGTGCCACCCACCCTCGGTGAGGTCGGCGCGATCCTGACACGCCATGCCGGTCTGCTCGCCGAACACCACGGTGAAGACAAAGGCATGCGTGACCTGCGCAAACATATGGCCTGGTATTTCATGGGCTTCCCGCTCGGCGCTGAGCTGCGGCGTAGTTTCGCGACCGTGTCCTCGCTGGCCGAACTCGACGCGCTCGTCGACCAGCTGGATCCCACCGTCCCGTTCCCGCAGGATGCCGAAGGACCGCGGGGCCGGCAGGGTTCACCGGGTAAGGTCGCGCTTCCGCACGGCTGGCTGGACGATCCCGAGGACGGGACCGTCCCGGCCGCGGCCGATGTGATGCACAGCGGCGGCTGAATACCTGTAGCGAGCAACCGGCCTATTCGACACGCCGATTCGACACGCCGGGAAACTGTCGTATGCGCGTGCAAACATAACTGCGGGCAACTTTCCAGCATTTACCGCTTTTGCTGCCCTCTCGTAATGTCCGAGTGGCTCTCAGTGGCGAAATCGTTATCATTGCGGAATCCCGCGCAGCCTTTCGAGCACGGTTGCGTCGGCAGCGAGTTGCGGAAAAGCGAGGTTCATTGGTGGGTGACGATCGGCACGGGCGATCATCAGGGCCCGGAGGTCGCGCACCGTGGGAGCGGTATCCCACGGGAGAGTCCCCCGAAATGGACGGCGCGAGAGGTTCCCGGCGGCCACGGCAGCCGGAGACGCCCGCCAACCCAGGACCGCTGACGGTCCAGGATCTGGTCGACCGGGTGGACAGTGAGCGGGCGGTCGGGCGTCGCGAGGGCGAGGCGCCACGCCACGGGGCGCCCGCGGGGCCGCCTCCGGAACGGCCCGCGCGCCCGGCGGGTCAGGGACCGCGGCCGAATACCGAACAACGGCCCCGCCCCGAGCAACCCGGTCCCGAAGGTCCACCCGCGGGACGACCGAACCGCCCACCGACGCCGCCCGCCCGGGGCGCCGCTCCCGGGCCCGGGCGGCCACCCACCGGCTCGTCGCCCGCCGCCCAGCCGCCGGGTCCGGCGGACCGCCAGCCCGCCGGCCCCGGTCCGCGACGGCCCGCTCCCCCGCATCCCCCCGCCGCCCGGAACCAGCCGCCCGCGCCGCCGCAGCGGCCCGCCGCGGATCAGCCCGCGCCGAGCCGCCCGCCCGGCCGGCCCGCCGGAGAGCAGCCCCCCGGCCCCAATGCGAACCGTCCGGCGACCGGCAACCGGGCGGCGGTACCGCCGCCGGCCAAGCCCGCACCGGATCCGTCGAAGCGCCCGCCGACCGGACAGCGTCCCGCCGCGGCCCCGGTCGAATCCGCGGACCCGACCACCGCGGTTCCGCAGCAATCCGACCCCACCCGGGGCACGCCTCGGCCGGGTAGCGAACCGGCTCCCCAACGCTCTCGGCAATCTTCTGGCACACCTCGCCGCGGAAAGGGCGCGAAGGCAGCCGCCGAACCGCCCGAAATGGTCACCGATGTACTCGATCCGCTCGACGAGAGCGATTCCCGGATCAGCGGCCGGACCGATACCGCCGGGTGGCCCACATCGGAACCGGCCGGCCCGGAAACCGTCGGTAAACCGAAACGACGGCACACCCCCGAGAGCCGGCGCAGCAGGCGGGCCCGGCTGGCGGGCCGCGCCACCGTGGCCTTCTTCTCCGTGCTGGCGCTGCTGATCACCGGCGGCGGCTGGAGTTATCTGCGCGCCACCAACAACAGCTTCACCCAGGTCTCGGCGCTCTCCGAGAACGACGACGATGTCATCGACGCCAACGCCCAGCTCGGCGACGAGAACTACCTGATCGTCGGCACCGACACCCGGGCGGGCGCCAACGGCGATATCGGCGCCGGCACGGTGGAGGACGCCGAGGGCGCTCGTGCGGACACCACGATGCTGGTGCACATCCCACAGAACCGTCAGCGTGTGGTGATCGTCTCGTTCCCGCGCGATCTGGACGTGACGCGCCCCGAGTGCAACGGCTGGGACAACCAGAAGCCCGGCTACACCGAAGAGGTCTTCGATTCGGCCATGGGCGACAAGCTCAATGCCGTCTACGCCCTGGGTGGCCCGCGCTGCCTGTTGTCCACCATCCAACGGTTGACCGGCAGCACCATCAACCACTTCATCGGGATCGACTTCGCCGGTTTCGAGCAGATGGTGGACAAGGTCGGCGGTGTCGAGGTATGCGTCTCCAAACCGCTCGAGGACGGGGTGCTCGGCACGGTCATCCCGGAGGCCGGCCGGCACCGGGTGAACGGAAACACCGCCCTGAACTACGTCCGGGCCCGGCACGTCTACGGCGAAGAGCGCAGTGACTACGACCGGATCAACCGCCAGCAGAAGTTCCTCGCCGCGCTTCTGCGCGGGGCCCTCTCCGGGCGGGTGCTCCTGGATCCCGGCAAATTGAACGGCTTCATCCAGGCATTCACGAAGGCGACCTTCGTCGACAATGTCCAGCCCAATGACCTGCTCATGCTGGGTCGATCGCTACAGGACCTGGAAAGCGGCGCGGTCACCTTCCTGACCGTCCCCACCGCGGGCACCACCTCCTACGGCAACGAGATTCCCCGCACCTCCGATATCCAGGCGATCTTCCGCGCCATCCGCGACGATCAGCCGCTGCCCGGCGAGAAGACCGCCCCCGCTCCGCCGCCCACCTCGGCGGCCCCGGTCCCGCCGTCGCTCACCGCGGTGGATCCCAGCACGCTGTCACTGCTGGTATCCAACGGTTCGGGTATCTCGGGTCTGGCCAATCAGACGGCCAGCCAGCTGGCGAATGTCGGTTTCAACATCTACAACACCGGCAACTACACCGAGGGCTCCACGGAGACCAAGGTCCGCTACTCCACCGGTCACGAGGCCGAAGCGGCGACCGTGGCAAGCGCCGTTCCGGGAGCCACCGTCGAACTCGACGAGTCACTGGACAGCATTGTCGAACTGGTACTGGGTGAGGATTTCCAGCAGACCGTGAACGAGCCGACCCCGGTCGGCAGTCCCATCACCGATGTGGCGGCCGCCAGCACCGCCCCGGCCGAGTTGCCCACCGACCTCGAACACGTGAACGCCGGCGACGACCCCTGCGCCGCCTGACCAGACGGTTCCGGAGGCCGGGGTCACCGGGTTGTTCACCCGCTGTTGGTGACGTAGTCAGCGCATCGAACTAGTCTTTCGTTTCATGCGTGTCATCTACAACGAGCAAATGGCCGACCTCGCCCACCTGTTGGGCGAGATGGCCGGTATCGCCGGTTCGGCCATGGATCGCGCCACGCAGGCTCTGCTCCAGGCCGATCTGTCGCTGGCCGAACAGGTCATCGGCGAGGGTGACCGGATCGCCGAGATGATCGCCGACGCCGAGGAGAAGTCGTTCGCGCTGCTGGCCCTGCAGGCTCCGGTCGCGGGTGACCTCCGGCAGGTGGTCAGCGCGATCCAGATCGTCAACGACGTCAACCGGATGGGCACCCTGGCGCTGCATGTGGCCAAGGTGGCCCGTCGGCGGCACCCGAACCACGCCCTTCCCGAGGCGGTCAACGGCTATTTCGCCGAAATGGGCCGGATCGCGGTCAGTATGGGTAACGCCGCTCAGGAGGTACTCGACACCCGGGATCCCGAGCGCGCGGCCCAGCTGAACCAGGACGACGAGGCGATGGACGATCTGCACCGTCACCTGTTCACCCTGCTGATGGATCGCGAATGGAAGTACGGGGTGGCTTCGGCCGTCGATGTGACGCTGCTGGGCCGCTACTACGAGCGTTTCGCCGACCACGCGGTCGAGATCGGCCGCCGGGTGATCTTCCTGGTGACGGGCGAACTGCCCCCGGATACCGATACCGAGAACTGAGCCGTACCAGCCCACCGGTACGAGTGAACTGTGGCCCGAAGAATTCTTCTTCGGGCCACAGTTCTTCTTCGGACTCGTACTTCCGCGGGGCTCGCCACGATCTGGACAGCGAACCGGAGCCGGCGAGTGGGCGATGCAGGGGACGGCGCGGAAGCAGGGCGCGCATGGCCCGCAGGTTCCGGCAGGATCTCCGGTGTTCCAGCACCGGGAGCAAAATGCCCGCACCGAAAGGGCACGGGCATTCTCGGATTCGCCGGGTCAGCCGAAGCGGCCCGAGATGTAGTCCTCGGTGGCCTTCTCGCCCGGGTTGGAGAAGATCTTCTCGGTATCGTCGATTTCGACGAGCCGGCCCGGCTTGCCCTGGGCCTCCAGGTTGAAGAATCCGGTCTTGTCGCTCACCCGCGCCGCCTGCTGCATGTTGTGGGTGACGATGACGATCGTGTATTCCTTCTTCAGTTCGGTGATCAGGTCCTCGATCGCCAGCGTGGAGATCGGGTCCAGGGCCGAACAGGGCTCGTCCATCAGCAGCACATCCGGGGACACCGCGATGGCGCGCGCGATGCACAGACGCTGCTGCTGACCACCGGAAAGACCGCCACCGGGCTTGTCCAAGCGGTCCTTCACCTCGTTCCACAGGTTCGCGCCGCGCAGCGAACGCTCGGCGACCTCGTCCAGTTCGCCTTTGTTGCGCACACCCTGCAGTTTGAGGCCGGCCACCACATTGTCGCGAATAGACATGGTGGGGAAGGGGTTCGGCCGCTGGAACACCATGCCGATGGTGCGGCGCACGCCGACCGGGTCCACGTGCGAGGCGTAGATGTCCTCGCCGTCGAGCATGACCGAACCCGAGACGCTGGCGTTCGGGGTCACCTCGTGCATGCGGTTCAGCGACCGCAGCACAGTGGACTTACCGCAACCGGACGGGCCGATGAAGGCGGTCACACTGCGCGGCAAGACGTCGAGTGCCACATCGGCCACGGCGTGGAATTTGCCGTAGAAGATGTTCAGGTCTTTGATGTCGATCCGCTTGGCCATCTGTTTTCCGTTTCCGCCCTTATCGGTTCCGCGTGAGGAGCTTGTTGACAGCCGCGGCCGCCAGGTAGAGCACCGCGATCATGAGGATCAGCGTCAGCGCGGCACCCCACACCCGCTGCCGGCCCGCGTCCTCGGCGCTCTTCAGTTCCTGGAAGATCAGCAGCGGCAGTGAGGCCATATTGCCGTCGAAGATGTTCATATTGATCGCCTTGCTGTACCCGACCAGCACCAGCACCGGCGCCGTCTCGCCCATCACCCGCGCCAGGGCGAGCAGGATGCCGGAGATCATGCCGGGCAGGGCGGTCGGGATGACGATCCGCACGATCGTCTTCCACTTCGGGATACCGAGCGCGTAAGAGGCTTCTCGCAGCTCGTCCGGGACGAGTTTGAGCATTTCCTCGGTATTGCGCACGACCACCGGGAGCATCAGCAGCACCAGGGCCAGCGCCACGGCGAACGAGCTCTGCGGGAAACCCAGGGTCGCGATCCACAGTGCGAAGATGAACAGCGCCGCGACGATGGAGGGGACGCCGGCGAGGATGTCGAGCATGAAGGTGGTCACCTTGGCGAACCGGCCGGTGCCGTATTCGATCAGATAGACCGCCGCCATGATGCCGAGCGGAACGGCGATGACCGCGGCCACCGCGGACTGGACGATGGTGCCGTAGATGGCGTGGTACACACCGCCGCCGGTCTGATCCGGCAGCACACCCTTCTGCGAGTTCTGCCACCACTCGAGCGACATGATGACGCCGATGCCATTGCTGACCACCATCCACAGCACCCAGCCCAGCGGGATGAGGGCGATGAGGAAGCACAGCGCGAACACCGCGGTCGCGATGTTGTTCTTGATCTTGCGGGCCGTGCTCACATCCCGGAAGGTCGGCGCCTTGATCGGCTTGTCGAGGCCGGTCGTGGTGGTGGTCATCAGCCGTTCACCTTTCCGCCTGCCGCGAGCCGGGCCAGCGCGTTCACCACGAAGGTCAACGCGAACAGCACGAAGCCCGCCGCGATATAGGCGCCGGTCGGCAGTGGCGCGCTGAATTCGGCCGCGGCCGACGCGATCTTGGACGCGAAGGTGAAGCCGCCGTCGAACAGCGACCAGGTGCCCGGGGTCGACGAGATCTTCAGGATGAGCAGGACCGCGATGGTCTCACCGAGCGCGCGCCCCAGACCGAGCATGGACCCGGCGATCACACCGCTGCGGCCGTAGGGCAGGACGGTCATCCGCACGACCTCCCATTTGGTCGCGCCGAGGGCCTGGGCGGCCTCGATATGCGCCCGCGGGGTCAGGGCGAAGACCTCACGCGAGACCGAGGTGATGATCGGCAGGATCATCACCGCCAGCACCACGCCGGCGGTGAAGAGGGTGCCGCCACCGTCGATGGAGACATTGCCGTCGGAGAACAGGAAGAACCAGCCGAGGTTCTCGTTGAGGAACTCCTGGACCGGCTTCAGATACTCCGCCAGCACCAGCAGGCCCCACAGGCCGTAGACGATCGAGGGCACCGCGGCCAGCAGATCGGTCAGCATGGAGAACGGGCGGGCGAGCCGCTTCGGCGCGTAGCGAGTAAGGAACAGCGCGATGCCGACACCGATCGGCACCGCGATGACCAGCGCGAACGCGGAGCTCAACACCGTCACCATGAACAGGTCACGGATACCGAAGCGGAGATTGTCCGCGTCACCGGTGTTGAACTCCGCGCTGGTGAAGAAGTTCACCTCGTCAGCCCGCAGCGATGGCACCGCACGAATCAGCAGGAACAGTGCGATCAGCGCGATGGAGGCCACGATGATCGCCGCGGCGGTGGTCGCCAGCGATTTGAACACCAACTCGGCCCGCCTGCCGTGACCGCGACTTTCACCGCCCAGCGGCGGCTTGCTCGGATGGCTCGACATCGATGCGGGGACTCCTGCCTTCGGCAGGCCCGTCGCGCTGGACGAGCCTGCCGAGGCTACCTCTGGGTTGACTGTCATATTCGCGCTATCAGGAGATGGCGTTGATCGCCGTGGTCAGCTTGGTCTTGAACTCGTCCGGGATCGGCACGTAACCGTTGTCCGCCAGCCCGTCCTGGCCGTTGGTGACGGCGGAGGTCAGGAATGCCTTGACAGCGGTCGCGGTCGCCCCGTCGGCGTACTTCGAGCACACGATCTCATAGGTCGGCAGGATGATCGGGTAGGCGCCGGTCTCGGTGGGCTTGTAGAAGGACGAGGTGTCGAGCACCAGGTCGTTGCTCTCGCCCTTGATCTTCACGCCGTTGATCGCCTTACCGGCGGTCTCGGAGGTCAGCTCGACCGGTTCGGGACCGGCGGAGGTGATGATCCGGGCCACGGACAGGTTCTGCGATTTGGCGAACGACCACTCGTTGTAGGAGATGGAGTTCTTGGTGTTCTTCACCGCGGCCGAGGTGCCCTCGTTGCCCTGGGTGCCCTCACCGACGCCGCCGTTGAAGACCTTGCCGGCGCCCTTGCCCCACGCGCCCTCGGACGCGGAGTCCAAGTAGAGCTGCAGGTTGTCGGTGGTGCCGGACTCGTCGGATCGGTAGACGACCTTGATCGGCTCGGCGGGCAGCTGCTTGCCCTCGTTGAGCGCCTCGATCTCCGGGGCATTCCAGGTCTTGACGGTGCCGTTGAAGATCTTGGCCACGGTCGGGCCGTCGAGCGCCAGGTCGGTGACGCCGTCGATGTTGTAGGTGATGGCGATCGGGCCGAATACGGTCGGCAGGTTCCACGCGGGGGAAGCGCAACGCTCGGCGGCCGCGGCGGGCTCGCCCTTCTTCTCGCTGAGCGGGGAGTCGCTACCGGCGAAATCGGTCTGGCCGCCGAGGAATTCCTTGACGCCCGCGCCGGAACCGCTCGAGGTGTAGTTGAGGGTCTGGCCGTCGCAGTTGGTCTCGAAGGCGGCGGTGAAACGCTCGACGGCGTTCTTCTGCGCCGAGGAACCGCTGGCCTTGAGGGCCTCCTTGCCACCACAGGCGACGTCGGCGTTGGCCTCGACACCGGTCGAGGAGGCATTGTCGTCGCTGCCGCAGGCGGCCAGCGGCAGGGTCACGGCCGCGATCACACCGACGAGGGCGCTGCTGCGCTTGAACTTCACTCCAGTCCTCCGGATACGTGCTACTCGCCCGGTCCCTCACCGGCCCGGGCGCGTGTGGTGGTGCGGCCGTTCGCGAAGAACTCGCACACCAGGCGGCCCACTGCCGCCCAGAATCAAACTAGGGCGCGTCGGTAGACAACTGGACCAGGGCGAGTGAACGGAAGGTGAACAGGGCGGCGCGAACACGTCCGTTATGTGTGATGTTTGCCGCGCCGTTACTCCGCACATACCGCAATGCGACATTCCCACCCCTGGAAGTAAGGGTCGCACACCGTGCGGTAACCGCCCGGTTCCCGCGTCTCAGCCCGGTATCGAGTAGGCGATATCGATATGCGCCGGGGCGAAACCCAGCCCGCGATAGGTGCGGACCGCGGCCGTGTTGTCCGCCTCGGTGTACAGCAGCGCCTCGCCCAGGCCCGCGTCGCGGAGATGACGCAGGCCGATCAGCGTGAGCAGCCGGCCCAGTCCACGGCCCTGGGCGGCCGGATCGATTCCGACCACGTACACCTCACCGGCCGGCGGCTCCTCGTCACGGTGGACCTTGGTCCAGTGGAACCCGAGCAATCGTTGCGGCCGCTGCGCGTCGAAGGCCAGGAAGAGTCCGGCCGGATCGAACCACGATTCGGCGCGGCGTTCCTCCAGTTCACGGGCGGACCAGCCGCCCTGCTCAGGATGCCAATCGAAGGCGGCGTTGTTGACCCGCAGCAGCTCCGCGTCGTCGGCCGGGCCGTGATAGGTGCGGACCACCAGCCCGTCGGGCACCTCGACAACCGGTAGCTCAGGGGTTGCCAACGGCCGCCGCATCTGCCAGAGCTCCCGCACGGCCGACAAGCCCAACCGGCGCGCCACCGCCTCCGCGGCGGACAGTTTCCCGTGCGCCCAGATCCGGGCTCCCGGCCCGCCGGCGGCCAGCGCGGCCGCCACCAGATCGCCGCCGATCCCGCGATTCCGCCATCCCGGGGCCACCGCCGCCTCCGCCATGGCGGGGTGCTCGCCGTGCGCCGGAGTCAGACTCGCGTACCCGGCCACCTCGTCTCCCGCCACGGCCAGCAGGTGGCGGGCCGGCGATTCCCGGCGCAGGCCCAGCCGGACCTGTTCGGAAACCGGGGCGACGCCGTCGGTGACCGCCGCGGCGTCGAGCAGCGCGCGCACCCTGTCGGCATGGGCAGCGGAGGGAAGCTCGTGCCACTGCAGCTCGTACTCACCCATATCGGCCGGACTCACTGGGCCGTGCCGTTGACCGGTGCCATCGAATCCTCTTCGGTCTCGTCCCTGTCGCCGCCGGCGGCCCGGGCGTCGGAATCGTTCTTGTTGTTCGAACGAGCGGGCCGCACCGCCTTGTACCCGACATTGCGCACGGTGCCGATCAGCGATTCGTATTCACTGCCCAGTTTCGCCCGCAACCGCCGGACGTGCACATCGACGGTCCGGGTACCGCCGAAGAAGTCGTAACCCCATACCTCCTGCAGCAGCTGAGCCCGGGTGAAGACCCGGCCGGCGTGCAGTGCGAGATACTTCAGCAGCTCGAATTCCTTGTAGGTGAGGTCGAGCGGACGGCCGCGCAGCCGCGCGGTGTAGGTGCCCTCGTCGATCACCAGCTCACCCAGGGTGATCTTCCCGGAGTTCTCCGGACTGGCCGAACCGCCGGTCCGGCCGACGAGCAGGCGGAGCCGGGCGTCCAGCTCCGCGGGCCCGGTACTGGGCAGGAGGATATCGTCGAGACCCCAATCGGCGTTCACCGCGACCAGCCCGCCCTCGGTGAGCACGGCGACCACGGGGACCGACGACCCCGTACTGCCGAGCAGCCGGCACAGCCCGCGGGCGGCCGCCAGATCCGAGCGCGCGTCCACCAGCGCGATATCGGCGGTACCCGCCTCCAGCAACGACGCCACCTCGGTGGGCGCGGGCCGCACATTGTGCGCGAGCAGCGACAGCGAGGGCAGAACCGATTCGGGGTCGGGGTCGGAGGTCAGCAGGAGCAGCTCCACAAGCACTCCTCCCATCTCGTAGCTACGCGAAAGCCAGCTTCGTCGCCGTCGCCACGTTGCTCATCCATATTCAATCGCTGCAAGATTAGCGCGTCGAGCTGTGTTTATTCGCGTCGCCCGCAGCGCCGCGGGTCACGCCGCCCGCCCGGAGCAGCGGAAGCCGAGTGCGGCCGGTGCGCCCCGACCAGCCCCGACCAGGCTCACATCCGGGTGCGTGCGCGACCGTCACCGATCCATGGACGGTCGGCCGGCGCTCCCGGAACCCGGACCGGACGGACCGTCGACGCGCGGACCAGAGATATCGCCCCGGGCGCGTCCACTAGGGTGCATGCCATGCGGAAGCTGATCATCGGACTGCTGTGCCTGGCGGGGCTGGCAGTGGTCGTCGATTTCGGTGCGGCCGCATACTCGGAGTACCGCGTCTCGCGGTCGCTGAAGGTGGGCGCCGATCTCAGTGCCGACCCCGAGGTCACCTTCCACGGCTTCCCCTTCCTGCGGCAGGCGTTCGACGGCCGCTACGACAATATCGAGATCAAGGCCGACAGTGTCCGGCCCGATATTCCCGGTGAGATCGGCCTCGAGGCCACCCTGCTGGGCATGAACCTCCCGCTGGGCGATCTGGTCGACGGACGGGTGCGCAATGTGCCGGTGGATCGGGTCGATGTCCGGATGCGGGTCGCGCCCACCGAACTGGGCCGCCTGTTCGGTATCCCAGATCTCGAGGTCCATTCCCGCCCGGCGGACAAATCCGACGGCACCGGCGGCTCGGGCGGCTCCGGGATGACAACGGCGGGCGCGCTGGTACTGACCGGGACGCTGCCCTCGGCGCCGAGCGGGCAGCAGGGCGCGAGTTTCGCCGGGGAACGGGTGAGCGTCGCGGCCGATCTCCTGCTCGACGGCGACCAGGTGCGGATCGTGGCCACCGGCCTCTACTCGGAGGAGATCTCGCCCGTCCCCTCCGAACCGGTCGTCGACGACGCGGACATCCCGGCAGTGCTGGCGATGTTCACCCGTACCATCGATACGAAGGAACTGCCGTTCGGTATCCGACCCACCGAGGTGACCGCCCTGGGCGGCCATATCGTGGTCGAGGGCCGGGGCACGGATGTGACGATCGATTTGAACAGATTGCGGCGCCCATGATCGAGATCACCATTCTGGCGGTAATGCTGCTGGCGGGGCTGGCCGTCGGCCTGTACCTGCGCCGGCGTGAGGGCGCGGTGCGCTCGGCGCCGGTCACCCTGGACCGCGACACCGGCGCGCGCGAGGACCTGCTCGTCGCCGCGGGTGTGACCGGTGCGGGGCCCGCGGTACTGCATTTCTCCGCCGAGTGGTGCGGCCCCTGTGCGGCGGTACGCCGGGTCGTCGCCGACGCCACCGGCGATCTGGCCGATTCCCCGCAGCCACCGCGCGATATCGAGATCGATATCGACGCCGATCCGGCGCTGGCCAGGGCCCTCAACGTGCTGTCGCTGCCGACCACCTTCGTTTTCGACGCCGAGGGCCGGGAGCGGTTCCGGATCTCCGGCGTGCCCAAGACCAGTGACCTGCGCAGTGCGCTCGGCCCACTGACGGCCGGGTCGGCTGCCGGCTGAGCTGTATCTATTTGCGCGCCTCCGGCGCGCGGGTCGGGGCCCTGTGACCCCGATTCTTCCCTCCTCCGCTCAGTCGCTGCGCAGATCGGCGCCGGCGGGGCCGAATAGGAATCGGGGCCCCGCCCCCGAGGGGGTGCCG
>NZ_JBEXLL010000042.1:0-58838 GCF_040609955.1 Nocardia sp. NPDC004568 | reverse complement strand
AAGAGAGCCGAGGGCAAGAAGCACAACGCCGCCCTCATCTGCCTGGCCCGGCGGCGCTGCGACGTCCTCTACGCCATGCTCGGCAACAAACAGCCTTACCGCATTCCAGCACCGGCGGCCTGATCGCCGGAAACTGCCCAACACCGATCAATCGTCCAGCCCCCGGGCGCGCAGGGCCCTGACCGACATACCGCGCTGCCACCAATCGATCACCTCACCCCCGCCGACCATGTCTTCGATGAGATGCGCGATGGCTTCCACCTGCACACCGGACTGGCTACAAAACGTCCACAACCGCTGAGCCGCCCGATGGTATTGGTGGATCACCGCGTCGACCTCGAACGCGTCCAACTCGCCGGCACGGAACCGGTCCAATGCCCGGCCGACGTGCTCGACCAGCTCACCGAGCTGCTCTTCGTGATACGCCGCCACACGATCCCGGGCAGCCTGCCGATCAGCCTTCGACACCACTCAGCCCACGCTACCGACCGAAGGCTCCACCCGAACCCTCACCGGACACAACCTCGACCCGCGGCTTGACAAGAAACATAGGGACACCCCCCCCCGAGAGTCCGGTTCGGCGGCGAGCTACTCGGCCGAATCGATCAGCAGGTGTTCCATGCCCTTCGCCCCGTCGGAGTGCTTGTCGAGACCGACGACCGCCACGAAGTCGTGGTCGCCGACACTGCGCTGTAGCGGGCGCCAATTGTCGGCGAGGTACCGGCCCGCGCCCGCGGTGCCGCGCCGGCCCAGGCCGCCGCAGTACACCCAGTACCGACCGGGGTGCAGGTCGGGGCTCGGTCGCACCCGCGCGATGATGCCGATATCGGCGGCGCCGTGCGCGTCGAAGCGACGTCCGTCGCGCAGCTCCACGCGCCGCGGGGAGAAACCGTCCCCGGTCCCCCTGTCGACGACGGTGAACAGCGGGCGCTCGGCGGTTTCGGCGTATCTGCGGACACAGTCGTTCCCGCCCAGCCCGAAGCTGATGAAGGGGCGGTCGTCGAGGGCGACGACTTCACGATCGCCCCGTATCCGGATCGGAAAACGGGTGTGCCGCCGGAGCAGATCGAATACATACAGCAGACCTCGGAGGTCACTCTCCAGCACGACGCGCGTTTCCGGGGCCCGCCGGGGCCCGGGGGCGCCGTCCTTCGTGCCGAAAAGATGCCGGCGCGCGAAACCCGCCGGCCGGCCGTCGTCCACCGGGTCGGTCAGCGCGAACGACGGGTGCACGAGAAGCGCTTCGCCGGTGACCGTCTCGGCGCCGAAGAAGGCCTCGAGAACGACGTCGACGTCGGCGGCGTCCGCGGGGTAGGGCCGGCCGGGGCCCGGCGACGAGCTGGCGATCTGGAACAACCCTTCGACCGTCCAGCCCGGGAACATCTTCTCCAGTACGCGGCAGTGATAGTCGCGGGGCAGTCCGATCATCCGGCCGGAAAGCCACTGGTAGTACTGGGCTTTCGCCGGCCCGTGGCCCGGTGGGATGGGCGGGTCGAGCCGGGCCGCGCACCGGTCGTACGCGGCCAAGAAGTCCGGATGGTTCTTCAGGTGCCGTTCGGTCAACAGGACCTTCAGCACAGTGGCCATCGAAACCCCCTTTACCCCTGCAGTCTCCGTCCACTGTGCCGGAGACTCGAGCACCGCTGGTCCGACCACGGCGAGGCCGGGCCGCCGACCGCGAACTGCCGACGATCCGGTCCCTCAGATGTCACATATAGGTGTAGCCGAGTCCGTTACTGGTTCCGCCCGAGCCCGTGACGGTGGCCTGCACCGTACCCACGGATCCGGCGGGGGCGACCGCGGTGATCCGGGTACCGGAGTCGACCGTGAACACAGTCGCGGTATTACCGAACCGCACCGTCAGCGGGCCGGTGAAACCGGTACCGGTGAGGGTGACGTTGTTTCCTCCGGCGGCCGGGCCCGAGGCCGGAGCGACCCCCGCGCCGTGGTGACGGTGACCTGCGCGGCACCGGCCGAACCGCCGGGGGCGATGGCCGTGATCCGGGTGGGGGAATCGAGGGTGAAGGTGGTGGCGGTCGCGCCGAAGCGGACAGTGGTGGGGCCGGCGAAACCCGTGCCCGTGATGGTCACGCTGGTGCCCCCGGTGGTGGGGCCTGAGGTTGGGGAGAGAGAAGTTTTGGTCCGTTTTCCGATGGTCGGCGTGGCGGCGTAACCGGAGCGGCGCCACTCGATCGAACGACGCGAACGGCAGACGGTGAGAGCTCACAAACCCGGACGCCCGCGAGTCCGGGTACGGTGACATCCGCCCGCCGATCACGGCGCGGTATTTCCTGCTGAGAAATGGGGATGGGCTCGATGATCTCTACCGCCGAAAAACTGGCCGACCTGCGTAAGAAGCTGGAGCTCGCGCAGGAGCCGGCCGGCGAGGCGGGGGCCGCCAAACGCGCGCGTAAGGGCATTCCGTCCGCTCGCGACCGCATCGAGATGCTGCTGGATCCGGGCACCTTCGTGGAGATCGGTGCGCTCGTGCGGAATCCTGCGGACAAGGACGCCCTCTACGGCGACGGGGTGGTGACCGGACGGGGGCTGGTGGACGGCCGGCCGGTCGCCGTGTTCTCCCATGATCAGACCGTGTACGGCGGCAGCATCGGCGAGATGTTCGGCCGCAAGGTCGCCGCGATCATGGATCTGGCCGGGCGGATGGGCTGCCCGCTGATCGGTATCAACGATTCCGGCGGTGCGCGCGTCCAGGAGGCCGTGACGTCGCTGCGCTGGTACGGCGAGCTGGCCACCAAGATGGAACCGCTCTCCGGTGCGGTACCCATGGTCTCGCTCATCCTGGGCAACTGCGCGGCCGGCGCGGTCTACCAGCCGATCTGCACCGATGTCGTGGTCGCCACGAAGAGCGCGCACATGTTCGTCACCGGGCCCAAGATCATCGAGGACGCCATCGGTGAAAAGGTGGACATGGAGGAGCTGGGCGGCGCCTACAACCAGGCCGCCTACGGCAATATCCATCATGTGGCCGAGGACGAGGCGGCCGCCTTCGCGTGGGTCCGCAATTACCTGAGCTACCTGCCGTCCAGCGCTGTCGAGTTGCCGCCGATCGTGAACCCCGGGCTGGAGCCGAAGGTCACCGAATCCGATCTGAGCCTGAACACGCTGGTTCCCGACTCGGACAACGCGGTCTACGATATGCACGACGTGCTGTTGCGCATCTTCGACGACGGTGAGTTCCACGAGATCGGCGCGGCCGCCACCCAGAACCTGATCACCGGTTTCGCCCGCGTCGACGGTCACCCGGTGGGTGTGGTCGCCAACCAGCCGACCGTGCTGGCGGGTGCGCTCGACGCGAAGGCCGGGGACAAGGCCGCGCATTTCATCCACATCTGCAACGCCTTCGAGATCCCGCTGGTGCTGGTGGTCGACACCCCCGGCTTCCTGCCCGGTGTGGAACAGGAGAAAGTGGGCGTCATCAAGCGCGGCGGCCGGTTCCTCTTCGCCTACGTGGAGGCGACTGTCCCCAAGGTGACCGTGGTGGTCCGCAAGGCCTACGGCGGCGGCTGGGCGGTCATGGGCGCCAAAGCTCTCGGCTGCGATATCTACCTGGCCTGGCCCACCGCGCGTATCGCCGTGATGGGTGCCGAGAGCGCGGTGGGCCTGACTCAGCGCAAGGTCCTCGACGCGACCCCCGAAGATCAGCGCGCGGCACTCCGGCAGCAGATGATCGACTTCTACAACGCGACCGTCGCGACCCCGTGGATCGCGGCCGAGCGCGGCTATATCGACAGTGTGATCGAGCCCTCGGCCACCCGCCTGGAACTCCGGCGGGCCCTGCACCTGCTCCGCGACAAGAAGGTCATCCGCTACCCGCGCAAGCACCACCTGCTGCCGCTGTAGGGTCCCGGCGACCGTCGGCACAGGGCGGGCGGCGGTCCGGATCCCGGTCGTGCCGGCGTCTCGGGCCGGTGCGACCGGCTGCCGCGGGCCGGCCCGGCCGCGCGGACAGCGGTTCGGGGGCGGGCAATGTAACGAAAACGCATCGGCGGGCGAAAGACGTAGTAGCGCACGCATTTCACCGCGGCGCGTGGGATTCGGCAGTACTCCGTACGCGGATACCGTTCGATGACCAGGACCGACAACCGAGAAAGATCGATATGCCTGGCTTTTTGAAATACATCCTGCTGCTGAACATGCTGGGCATGCTCTCCGGTTCCTATTACTGATCCGGCTGGAGCACGGTCGGATCCGGTGATGGATGCCGTCGCCGGCGAGTAGATGACACTCGATGGGGACGGCGGGAGGCCGCGGATCACCAGTGCGCCTCTCGCCGTCCGTCCGAGCACTACGACCACCTCGGGACAGGTCCGACCGCGAAGCCCTTCGGTGCGCCGGTCCGCGGCCTGAACCTCGGCCGCCCACCCGCGGTATTCCCCTTTCGCACGACACGGCGGCCGCACGACCCCGCCGTCCCATCGCGCGGGGGCACTGTCACGAGGCCGGGTTGTCGACCCCACGGACCCGAGATCGCGGCCACTTCCCGCAGCGCACTGCCCGGTTCGACGTCGCTCACCGGGCCCGAGTTCTCGATGACCGGGCTGATCAGCGGCGGTGTGCGCCGCGAACTCGGTAGCGCCGCACCGGGCCGGCCGAGCGGGCGTCGCCGGTCGCCGGATGCGCGCCGGGCGGGCCGATCGACGCGCTGCGACCGCGGGGGCAGCGCCTTGCGCCGGTCAGACGGGCATGGTCGCGTCACCGGACTCGTCACTCGGCGAACCGGGACCGGCCACACCGGTGCTCGCCTCCGCGGGCCCGGGCGGTTCGATACCGGGCGGACGTCGGAAACCGGCGAACCGACCGAGTTCACCGGCGCCATCGGCCATCACATCCGCGATCGGGGTCAACTCGCCCTTGATGATGACATCCACGACGCCCCCTTCCGGATCGCCTTCCTTACGTTGCACACGTACCAGGCCCGAGCCGTTGTCGAAGGTGATGAGATCGCCGCTCGCCAGATCGTTCGGTTCGACCGGTTCCAAGGCTTTCTCGTCGAGCCATTCGGCGTCCGTACCGGCGTAAGCGGCTTTCCCATCGGTACTTTCCTTGTTGCCGTATGCCGTTTCGTACGCCTGGGCGACACTCGGCCACACCCGCTCGGTGACACCGTCAGCGGTATGGGTGTAGGGGATGCGTCCGTCCTCGTCTCGCGCCTTCTCGCCGGACGGAGCCACCGTCTGCGGTGCGTTCGTCTCGTCCGACGGTCCAGGATCGGCCTCCGCCGCCTCGCCCGGCAATTGCTGGACCGGCGGTGTCGCCGCCGCTTGTGGCGCGGGCTGCGAAGTAGGTGGCGGACTCCCCCGCTGCGGACCGGAATCTTCGTGCCTGTCGCGGTCGTCTTCCCGGTCCACGTCCGAGTCGGGCTCGGTGAAGCCGGGATCCTGAAGATTCGACATCATCAAGGGAAGCATGAGGCCGGACGGGTCGAATTGTTGCCCGCCGCCGGCGGGGACCGCGGCGGACGGCTGGTTCCCGACAGGGCTCGGAGACGCGTTGTCGTGCGCGCGGGGGATTTCCGCCGCCGAGTCGTCCGACGAGTCGCTGCCGGAACCGATGTCCGGGGCGATACCACCCTCGGAACCGAGGCCAGGATCGAGGGAACCTGTTCCGGCGGGCCCCGTGGGACCCGGAGCCGCCACGGCGGCCCACGACCCGGGATTCGAGGCCGCAGCTCGGGAACTCGGAGCCGCGGCAGCAACCTGCGGAGTTGAACCCGGAGCCGCGACGGCGGCCGGCGAACCCGAGCTCGGAGCCGCAGCAGCGGCCTGGGAATCCGACCTACTGCTCTCCGAACCCGAATCCATACTCCCGGAGGTCTCCGAATCCGGATCCGAAGCCGAACCCTCCGAACTGGATCCCTCCGAACTCGCACTGGATTCCGAGTCCACGAAAGTATCCCAGGCGTACAGACCAGCCCCCACGGCGACTGCGCCGCCGGCAAAGGCGCCGACCGCCTGGCGGGTCCGGGCGGCACCCGAACCACTCCCGGACCCGGCACCCGAACCACTGCCGGACCCGGCACCCGAACCACTGCCGGACCCCGCATCCGAACCGTCCCCACGCCTACCAGCATTCGAACCACTGTCGGCGTCCGACGACCTCGCGCGCCCAGCGGCTTCCGAATCCGCAGGTCTGCCGGCATCCGGCGCACTTCCACGTCTACCGGCATCCGGATCCGCACCGGCACGATTGCGGTCGGGGAGACCCGGCTCGTGCATGGCCACCACTTCGTCCCGTGTTCCCCGCGCACTCGTCCGGTTCGCCTCGCTGTCCTGGGGCGCCTGTTCCTCTGCCTCCCTGACCAGGCGCTCCCGCTCCACCCGTGCCTGTTCCCGCGCCTCCTCGTCCAAGCGGCGCTGGCGCTCCTCTTCGAGACGTGCTTGTTCCCGCGCCTCTCTCTCCACGCGTGCCCGCTCCTCCGCCAGCGCCTGGCCGTGCGCCCTCTCCCGTGCCGAATCCAGGCGTGCCTGTTCCTTCGTCACGTCGCGCTCCAACTCCTGGATCTCCCGCGCCACCCGTTGCCGTTCATTCGCCAGTTCTTCGGCCATCCAATGGGCGTTGTTCCGCGCCCCGGACAGATCGCGCAGCGTCCTTGCTTCCCAGTAGCTGTAACGGGTTTCCAGGACCGACCAGCGCGGCTGGGCCGGCACATCGTTCCGGTCGGCGGTGCCGTCCGGCGCGGTGTCGTTCCACTCCCGTTGTCGTTGTCTTCGCACCTCGGCCCGTCGTGTCCTGAGTTCCTCTCGCCGTGTCCTCAGTTCCTCCAGGCTGCATCTTTCCTCGTGCACCCTGTTCTGCGCGCCTCGCAATTCCGCGATATCGCGCTCGCTGTGGTTAGGCACCCAAACCTGCCCATCCCAGGCGAGCCGACGTTCAATGAGCCTGTTCAGCGAGTCGGTGATCTCCGAATGTTCTCGCTCGGCCCGCTCGAGCCTCGTCGTGAGCCCCCGCGATCCCGGTCTCTCCTCCAACCGCATTGCGAGTGTCCACCGTCGTCGCTCCAGCTCCCGAAGCCGGGACCGAAGCGTGAACTCCCGGGTGAGGTCGATGATCGCCCTGTGCGCCGGACTCGCATCGGCCGGGGGCAGGCCGTCGTCGAGTCCTGTTCGCCGAGCCGGGTTGTCGGCGCCCGCAACCGTTGCGGCTCCCCGACGTTCTTGGTCCGCGGTGGCGCGCGTACGACGTGACCACCCCGACGCGAGCCGGTGGAGCGCAGGGTCCAGCCGTCCGAATGTCGCTCGCGCGATATCGTTCAATTTCGACACGAGGCACTCATCAGCCGGACGCCCCACCTCGGAAAAGGCACTTCGGCCGTGTTACTTCCTCATACAAGCAACAGGGCACCCCACCGTGGCCGACACCGATCTCGTTCGATCCGACAGCTGAACCTCGCACCGTACCGTCACCGCGCGAAACACCGCTCATATCAACACTTCCTGTACTGATACCGCTGTTCTCTCGTCGTGCCGCTCCGCCCGGGATACCGAGCGTACTGTCGTGCTTGCGAAGGGCGCAGCGCGGCGCGATCCCACCTCGCCTGCAGTAGCCGATCGACATAGCTTTCCCCTGGTTGACGACCAAACCATACTGACCGAATCGCGGCCGACCCCTCAACTATGGGAATTCGGACCTGGACTACTGTCGGCGCCCGGTTGCTTCGCGCCGGCGGCAATCGAGCCCGGCGGCGTGGGTGGATCGCGCCGTGGCGGCGGCCGGCCGCTGGCCCATCACCGCGCCTTGCGCCGGCTCGCACCGCGCCCGGCAGTGATACGACACCGATGATCCGAGCAGCAGACGGCTCGAGCCGACCGGCGAATGTATGCGAGGCCGGGGTCTGTCAGTCGTCGGCGCGCAGTGGTGCGCCGACGCGGTACAAATGGTTCAGCGCCTCCCGGTACGACGTGATCAGCCCGGTCTCGTGGTAGGGCACACCGATCTCGGCGCAATAGGCGCGTACGATCCGTTGTGCACGAGGAAGATTCGGTGTCGGCATACTCGGGAACAGATGGTGTTCGATCTGATAGTTGAGCCCGCCGAGCGCGATATCGGTCAGGACGCCACCCCGGACATTGCGGGAGGTCAGCACCTGCCGGCGCAGATAGTCCGGGCGGTCGTCACCGGTGAGGGTCGGCATACCCTTGTGGTTCGGAGCGAAGATACTGCCCATGTACAGGCCGAACAGGGCTTTGTGGACGACGATGAACACGACAGCCTTGTCGGCGGGCAGTACCGCGAACACCGCGGCCAGATAGGCGGCGAAGTGGCCGATGAGCAGCGCGCCTTCCACCCCGCGGTGCCCGACCGAGCGATTGCCGAGGGCTCGGATACCCGCCATATGGAGGTTGAGGCCCTCCAGAAGCAGTAGCGGGAAGAACAGGTACGCCTGCGCCCTGCCGATGAGGCGGGGCAGTCCGCGGCTGGCACGCGCCTGCCGTTGTGACCAGACCAAGATGTCGGGCGCGACATCGGGGTCGAGTTCCTCGTGGTTCGGGTTGGCGTGATGCCGGGTGTGCTTGTCCTGCCACCAGCCGTAGCCCAGACCTATGCCCGCATTGCCGACGATGCGGCCCATGAGCTCCGTCGGCCGCCGGAGCCGGAACACCTGGCGGTGCGCGACATCGTGCATGACAAGGGCGACCTGAGCGCAGATCACGGCCATGAACGCCGCCACCGCGAGCGTCCACCACGAATCACCGATCACGACGAACGCCGCCCAACCGGCCACGAAAGCGAACCCGACCAGGCCGAGCCGGACGGCGTAGTAGGCGGGCCGCCGGTTCATCAGTCCCGCGTCGGAGATCCGGCGCAGTAGGCGGGCGTAGTCACCGCGGTCGCCGCGCCGCGCCGCCCGTGGTGGTGATCCCGGAATCAGAGCCGGTGTCGTCATAACAATTCCTTGGGAGTCGGGTTCGGGGCCGCCCGCCCGCTACCGGCGCTGTCCGGTCGATGTCGATCGGTGATCCAGCGGCTACTGCTCGGTGCGGGACAGTGGAGCGATGTCGTCGAACCGACGCTATCGACGGAAATCTCGACGCCGGTAAGCCCACCGTACGGGGTCGGCTCGCACTGTGGGGTGATATTCGCGAGGTGCGCGGTCACGACGATCCCGCGAGCCCGACCGACTGTGGTGCGGCAGCGGATCTGTGCGATGCTGGGATGACGGATGAGAGGAATCGACCGTGATCATGGGCATGGTGTTGGGGCGATCGCCGCTTCCCCGCTTCGACGTGGGCGCGGTCCGGCCGGTCATCGTACTGATCAGCGACTGATTCTGCCGCACTCCCGGGTCGGAGCGTTGCCGCCCGCAGGTACCTTCGTTCCCTCAGGAGTACGTCATGTCCACGATAGGTTGGACCGAGCACGGATCGTCTCTTCTCGCCCGATGGCATTCCGAGAACGGCGCACCCCCGCCCGAACACGTTGTCGTCGTGGACGACCGCATCACCGCCCGGGCCGCTTACAGCCTGGCGAAGGCGGGCACGGGTCTGCTCTGGCGCGGCGATTTCCACAATGCCCGCCAGCTCGTGCAGGCCGTGGAGCGCCGCCGGCAACGGGCTCCGCGCGCCGCGCGTTCCGGCAGCGACCCGGCCGCGCTCTTCCACGATCACCGCGCCGCACGCGCCGCGCGCGCCGAACTGCTCGGCCGGGTGCTCGTCGTGCTGGAAGGCGACCACTCGCTGCTGTTGCGGCGCGCACCGGACGTCCGGCCGGCCTGCGACCACGCGTACGGCGTGCCCACCGCGGATCCGCCGCACGAGCGGATCTGTGTCTCGCTGCCCGAACTCCTCGGTGTCCTCAGCGCCTACCAGTGGCATCGTCGAGGGGTCGACATTCCGGTACTGGGCGCGCGCATCCATCCGGACTACGGCGTCTTCTCCCCCGTTCGCGGCGAGTATATCGATCTGGTCCACCGCGCGCCCTTTCCGGCGGGCGCCGACCAGCCGCTGGTGTTCGATCTCGGTACCGGCACCGGAGTGCTGGCCGCCGTCCTCGCCCGCCGGGGTGCCCGGGTGGTGGCCACCGATATCAACCCCCGCGCCGTCAGCTGCGCACGTGCGAACATGGCCCGCCTCGGCCTCACCGCCCGCGTGCGGATCTCCGAGGCCGACCTGTGGCCGAGCGGGCGAGCCGATCTGATAGTGTGCAACCCGCCGTGGCTCCCGGCGGAGCCGACCTCCGCCCTGGAGCTGGGCGTCTACGATCGCGGATCCGATATGCTCCACCGCTTCCTGGACGGCCTCCAAGACCATCTCACCGCGTCCGGTGAGGCGTGGCTGGTCCTATCGGATCTCGCCGAGCGGCTCGGATTGCGAAGGCGTGAGGAACTTCTCGCCCGCATCGCCGCGGCCGGTCTCCGCGTGGCGGGCCGTCACGACACTACGCCGCGGCATCCCCGGGCCGCGGACACGACCGATCCACTCCACGCGGCCCGGCGGTCCGAGGTTACGTCGCTGTGGCGATTGGTACGGAACTCTCGGTAGGACATTCGATACCGATCGGTATCGTAGCGGGGTTATATCGATGCCCAGGCGGCGCGCATCGGTAACCCGCCCTACTCCACGCATGCGCCGCAATGGGGTGCGTCGGCAGCTGCTCGAAGCGGCCGCGGAGATATTCGGCCGCTGAACTCATCGCTGTGGTGATCCGGGAGCGTGTGCGGGAACCGCGTATTGCTCGACCGGCTGCCCGCACCGGGGTGCCCACGGGCCGCCGACTTCTTTCACCGACCGGAAGAATTTTCCGGCCCCGCCTCCGGGCCGTGCGCCCTACCTGCACACTGAGTGCGGAGCCGTGCGGGATTCCGGTCCCGCGCACTCCGAGTACGGGTGAACGAGAGGGATCACTTATGTCCGAAACCACGACCTCGGATCCGGCCGCCCCCGACGGGCGGGCACCGGCCACCGAATCGATGTCCTCGCGGGCGGCGACCCGCCGCGCGGTCTGGAACACGCTGCGCGGATCGTCGGGCAACCTCGTCGAGTGGTACGACGTCTACGTCTACACGGTGTTCGCCTCGTACTTCGAAAGCCACTTCTTCGACTCCGCGGACAAGAACTCCACCGTCTACGTGTACGCGATCTTCGCTGTCACGTTCCTCATGCGTCCGGTCGGCTCGTGGTTCTTCGGCCGCTACGCCGACCGGCGCGGCCGGCGCGCGGCGCTCACCTTCAGTGTCTCGCTGATGGCAGCGTGTTCGCTGGTGATCGCGCTCGTGCCGGGACGCGAGACGATCGGTGTGGGCGCGGCCGTGATCCTGATCCTGTGCCGGCTGGTGCAGGGCTTCGCGACCGGCGGCGAGTACGGCGCGTCGGCCACCTATATGTCCGAGGCGGCCACCCGGGAACGCCGCGGTTTCTTCTCCTCCTTCCAGTACGTGACCCTCATCGGTGGCCATGTCCTGGCCCAGCTCACGCTGCTGGTGCTGCAGGTGTTCATGGACAAGCAGGAGATCTCCGATTCCGGCTGGCGGATCGCCTTCTTCATCGGGGGTGTGGCCGCGATCGTGGTGTTCTGGCTGCGCCGGAGCATGGACGAATCGCTGACCACCGAACAGCTCGAAGCGGTGCGGCGGGGCGAGGATTCCGAATCGGGCTCCCTGCGCGTACTGCTGGCGCAGTACTGGCGGCCGCTGCTGGTGTGCTTCCTGGTCACCATGGGTGGCACGCTGGCGTTCTACACCTACAGCGTGAACGCCCCGGCCATGGTCAAGACCGCGTTCGACGGCCACGGGATGACGGCCACCTGGATCAACCTCACCGGACTGATCTTCCTCATGCTGTTGCAGCCGGTCGGCGGACTGGTCAGCGACAAGGTGGGCCGCAAACCCGTCCTGGTGTTCTTCGGCATCGGCGGTGTCCTCTACACCTGGTTCCTCATCACCTTCCTCCAGGACGCCACCTCGGTGGCGGCGACACTGGTGGTGACCTGCGTCGGCTACGTGCTGCTCACCGGCTATACGTCGATCAACGCCATCGTCAAGGCCGAACTGTTCCCCTCGCACATCCGGGCCCTGGGAGTCGGTGTCGGATACGCCCTGGCCAATTCGGTGTTCGGCGGCACCGCGCCGATGATCTATCAGGCCGCGAAGAACGGCGGACAGGTGCCGTGGTTCATCGGGTACGTGACGATCGTCATCGGTATCTCGCTGATCGTCTACCTCTTCGTACTGAAGAACAAGACCGAGACCGCGCTGGACAAGGAGCAGGGGCGCGCGTTCGGGTAGCGGCGCCACACCCCGTACGCCGATCGGGTGCTTCTCCGGCGGACCACCTGATCGGTGTACGCCGGGCGGTCCTGTTCGGTTATGGGCCGCTCGGCTCCAGGGGTCCGAGACGCCAGGGGTCCGATCAGGGGTGCGAGTCCGGGTTTCGGAGTTCGGGGCGCCCGAGGTCCGGGGTCCACGGGTCCGGGATTCGGGGCGCCGGCCCCGGGGCCGGGATTGCCGGGGCCGGGTCCTGGGGGCCGATGGTCCGGAACCCGGGGGTCCGGGACGGTGGCTCGACCCGAACGCTCTCTCTCAGAGCGGCATTCCGTTCGCGAGGAATTCCAATGCCTCGTCGACCACGGCGTAGATGTCCTCGCCGCTCTCGATGGCTCGCAGATAGGCCATCAGCGCGACACCCGCCACCGCGCCGCTCCAGTACCGGACCCGGCGATCGTCCGGCTCCCGGCCGGTGCGGCGGGCAACGGCCTCGATGAACTGCGGCAGATCCGTCTCTACTTTCTGTGCCACGGCAGCACGGAGTTCCGGCACGGTGGCGATGAGTTTCATCCGGGTGGTCTCCAGCGCGGCCAGGTCCTGTTCGGTGTTGGCGAGCACGGCGAGCAGCGCATTGCGGCCGGCTTCCAGGGGAGAGAGTTCGGCGGGTTCGGCGAGGAACTTGTCCAGGAAGAGGGGGTCCACACGGTCGAAGAGCACCGTGTCCGGTTTGGTCGGGAAATAGCGGAACAGCGTGCTCGGTGATACCTCGGCGGCCGCGGCCACCTCCTCGAGCGTGGTGTTGGCGTACCCCTTCTCCCGGTAGAGGCGCAGTGCGTGATCCTGGATGGCTTCACGCGTCCGCTTCTTCTTGAGTTCTCGCAGCCCACCGGTGCTCATGGCTTCATCCTGCCGAACCTTCCGCCGGCTGGACAACGCGGTGGGGCGGCGGGCCCGCCGCCGTGCGCAGCTTCTCGCCTTCGACGTCCGGATTCGGCAGTATCCGATCCAGCCGACGCGGCAGCCACCAGGCCTTGTCGCCGACGAGGGCGAGTACCGCCGGGACGATGGTCATCCGCACCACGAAGGCGTCGATCGCGACTGCCGCCGCCAGCGCGACACCGATCTGCACGATATCGCTCGCCTCGCCGGTGGCGAACCCGGCGAACACACTCACCATGATGATCGCGGCCGCGGACACCACGCGCGCGCCGTGACCGAAACCGGCGCGGACCGCCGAGGCGGCCGAGGCGCCGTGGACGTACTCTTCCCGCATCCGGGTCACCAGGAACACCTCGTAGTCCATGGCAAGCCCGAAGACGACGCCGATGATGAAGATCGGCAGCATGCTCACCACGACATCGGTGTCGCGGATTCCCAGCCACTCCAGATGACCCCATTGGAACGTGGCCACCAGGACACCGAAGGTCGCCGCCACGGTGAGCAGGAAACCGACCGTGGCCTTCAGCGGTACGACGATCGAGCGGAACACCGTCATCAGCAGCAGGAACGACAGACCGACCACCACCAGGAGGTAGATCCACAGGGCGTCCGCCATCCGGTCGCTGAAATCGATGATGACGGCGGCGGTTCCGGTGACCGCGATCCGGGCGCCGAAACCGGCGACGCTGTCGGCGATACCGCCGCGCAGCCGCTGAACCAGTTGCTCGGTCTGTTCGCTGTCGGGTCCACTCCCCGGAACCACCCCGATGATGGCCGTATCACCGGCCGGGTTGAATTCCGGCGGTGCGGCCATGGCGACCCCTTCGGTTCCGGCCAGGGCCGCGTGCACCCGCCGCGCGGCGTCCTCGGGCTGTGGCGCGTCCGCGAGGTCGACGACCACCAGCAGCGGTCCGTTGAACCCCGGGCCGAACCCTTCCGCCACCGCGTCGTAGGCCTGGCGCTGTGTCGAATGCTCGGGATAGGTCCCCTGGTCCGGGACACCGAGGCGCAGGTCCAGCGCCGGCAGTGTCAGGACACCGAGTCCGAGGAGCGCGACAATCAATGTCGCCACCGGCCGGCGGGTGGTCAGCATCGCCCAGCGCTGCGCGAGAGTGCGCCGGCCCGCTGCGGCGAGCGCGGCGCTTTCGGTCGATTGCCGGCGCCGACCGCGCGGCAACACCCGCCGCCCGGCGAACCCGAGCAGTGCCGGCAGCAGGGTGAGGGCCACCAGCACGGCGACGACCACGGTCACCGCGGCCGCGACTCCCATTTCGGTGAGCAGGCCGATCCCCACGACGCCGAGTCCGAGGAGCGCGATCACCACGGTCAGGCCGGCGAAGAGAACGGCGGATCCGGCGGTGCCCGCCGCCCGGCCGATCGCCTCCTCGAGGTCGGGGGTGCGGGTCAGCTCATGGGTGTAGCGGGACACGATGAACAGCGCGTAGTCGATGCCGACGGCGAGACCGAGCATGAGCGCGAGGATCGGGGTCGTGACGCCGAGGTCGAGAAAAGCGGTGGCCGCGAGAATCCCCAGCAGGCCGACCGCGACCCCGGTCAGCCCGGTGACCAACGACATCCCCGCGGCGACCAGCGACCCCAGCGTGACCACGAGAACCACCGCGGCGATGAGCAATCCGAGGAGTTCCGTGCTCACATCCGGCATCAGCTCCATCACGTCGCCGCCCACCGCGACCCGCAGGTCGGCCGAACCGCTGCGTTCGACCAGATCCATGAGTTCCTGGCGACTGGAGTCACGTACTGCCTCGAAGGACACCGCGTAGGTCACCTCGGCGACGGCGATGCGCTGATCCGGCGAGATCAGGCCGCTGTCCAACGGGTTGCGCACCGCCGCCACCTCGGCTGCACCCGCGACCCGGTCGACCACCTCGGTGATCTGCCGGCGCAGCGCGGGATCGGTCACCGTGCCGTTCTCGGCGACGAACACGATCTGGGCGGACCCGCCGTCCAGGGGCATCTCGGCGAACCGCTCCGCCAGCAGATCGAAGGCTTCCTGGGATTGCGTGCCGGGCAGGCTGAAGGACGTCGCGGACGGGGAGGCCAGGGTGGCGGCGCCCACCCCCAGGACGGCCACGAGCAGTACCCAGAGCAGGAGTACGAGTCGTCGAGCGCGAAAACCGAACCGCCCGATCCGATACAGCAGGGTCGACATGACAGCCTCTCGAAAATGGTAGCTACTGTTTTATGACAGTAGCTACCATTTCCGTCCTGGGCAATGCCTTCTCCCCGCCGGACGAAATCGGCTGCCACAGCAGCGAACGACCGACCCGAAGTACTCGGATCGGTCGCGCTGTCCCGCGGCATGCGATGGTTTCAAACCAGATCGCGCCGGCGGATCAACCAGAGAGTGGTTCCGGCGAAGACGACGAGGTATGCCCCGAGCACCGCGAACGACTCGCCCCGCGAGAGGACATCGAGGACCCCCGGCGTCGCCGGGCCGTCGACCGTGCGCATCGACCCCGCCAGCGAACCGGCGGCTGTGCCGGGCAGGTAATCGGTGAGCGGGCGGATGGGATCGAAGACGGCCGCGACCCCGCGCAACAGGTTCTCCACCACCAGCACCCAGACCAGGCCCAGCCCGACCGCAAGGGCCGGACCACGGGCGACGGCGCCGATCAGCACGCCGGCCAGCGTCCACATACCCAGGATGGCCGTCCCGGAGACGACTCCTATCAGGGCGTCACCGAGTGTGGGCAGCGCGGTGGACTGTGCTTCGGTCAGCGCGATCAGCGCCGCCACCGCGAGGTCCACCGCGAAGGCGGTCAGCACCAGGGCGACCACCACGAGTGTCAGTGAGACGAAGACCCCGCCGATCGCCTTCGTCCGCGCCGGGCCCTGGGTGAACGCGGTCTTCCAGGTGCCCCAGCCGTACCCGCTGCCGATCACCAGCGCGCCGAGGATCAGCATCAGCGCCCCACCGAACAGCGCCATGCCCTGGGTGAACACCTCCGGGACCGCGGCGGGGAGCAGCTGCCGCAGCAGTACCTCCCGCGGCGCACTGTCGGACATACCGTTGGAGTCGCCGGTCACGTAGGCGAGATAGTTGAACAGGTAGGCGAAGGTCAGGTTCAGCAGAATCCAGCTGCCGAGGATGATCCAGAACGCCGGCCACTTGCGCAGCCGCAGCAGTTCCGCCCTCGTGCACGCCAGGAGATCGCCCAGCACCCCTCGATTCCGCGTGTCATTGTGTGTGCCGGCGTATTTCGCATCGGTCCGGTCGATGGCAGTCGTGGGGTTCATCGCATGTGCTCCGTGATCTCGAAGAAGACGTCCTCCAGGGACTTTTCGTCACTACGCAGTTCGAGCAGGTCGGCACCGGACTCGACCACCGCGCGGGCGATGGCCGGAGCCCGCTCCGGGCCGGCCTCGATCCGGATACCACCGGCGGTCACCAGCGCGGAACGCTCCCCGACCACCCCGCGCACTGCGGAGAATGCCCGGTCGAGCGGGTCGGCCCGCAATACCAGTGACGATCCGCCGCGCAATTCGGCGACCGTGGACTCGGCCAGCAGCCGCCCGTCGGAGATCACCCCGACCCGGTCACAGATCTCCTGCACCTCGCTGAGCATGTGGCTGGACAGCAGGACGGTGTGCCCGTCGGCGGCGAGATCGATGATCAACTGCCGCATATCCGCCATCCCCGCGGGGTCGAGCCCGTTCGTGGGCTCGTCCAGGACCAGCAGATCCGGCCGGCCGAGCAGGGCGGCGCCGACACCGAGCCGCTGCTTCATACCCAGCGAATAGGTGCGGAACTTGTCACCGGCGCGGTCGGCCAGACCGACACGGTCCAGCGCCTCGGCCACTGCGCCCTCGCCCAGGCCACGATAGCGGGCCAATGTCCGCAGGTTGTCCCGGCCGGACAGGTACGGGTAGAAGCCCGGGCCCTCGATCAGCACCCCGACGCGACGCGCGGTCGCCGGGTCGCCGGGCGAACGCCCGAGTACCTTCGCCGATCCCGAACTGGGTCGGATCAGCCCGACCAGCATCCGCAGAGTGGTGGTCTTGCCTGCCCCGTTGGGGCCGAGGAAACCGTAGATCTCGCCGGCGTCGACGCGCATTCCGACGGCATCGACGGCGGTGTGCTCGCCGTACCTCTTGGTCAACTTCTCGGTGACCACGATCGAATGTGTCATGACTCGAGCATCCGCCGCGGCCGACCCGCGCACATCCGCCGCGAGGCGACTGTTCGACTACGCGCCGCGGCGGACGACACGGGCGCCGGACCACGTTAGGTTGCCCATATGGTGAGGCAACGATGAGCGCGATACCGGGGCCGGTGCGCGTTTCCCGGTGGGATGTCGCGATAGCGGTGGGCATCGCGGTCATCCAGCTCGTCGGCGGTCGCGGTGCCAATCTCGCCAACGGCCAGCAGACTCTGGACGCACTCGGCTATGTCCTGCTGCTCATCGGCCCGGTGGCGCTGGTGCTGCGGCGCCGGTATCCGCTGCCGGTGTTCATGGTGACGCTGCTGGCGGCGGCCGGGTACACCGCGCTGGGCTTCGGTTACGGCCCGATCTTCCTCTCGCTGATCATCGGCTTCCTCACGGCCGCGACGACCCGGCCGCGCCGGTACACCTATCCGGTCGTCCCGGTCGGTTACCTGCTGTTGGTGTGGCCACTGCCGGACGTACTCGGGCACCCCACGAACTGGTGGCAGATCTTCGGGGTGGCGGCCTGGCTGGCGATGCTGCTCTCGATCGCCGAGGGACTCCGGCAGCGAGAGGCCGTCCTGGAAGCGCGGCGCCAGCGCGCCGAGGCCGCCGAGCGCAATGAACTCGCCGAACACGAACGCGTGGAGGCGCAGCGGGAGCGACGCGCCACCGAGGAGCGGCTGGCCATCGCCCGCGAACTGCACGATGTACTGGCCCACAGCCTTTCGGTGATCAACGTCCAGTCGTCGGTGGCGCTGGAGCTCTTCGAGAAGAAGCCGGAGCAGGCCGCGACCGCGCTGGCTGCCATCAAGACCGCCAGCCGGGACGCCCTCGGCGAAGTGCATGCGCTGCTGCATTCCATCCGAGCCGGTACCGGACCCGTCACCGCACCGACGGCCCCGGTCGCCGGCCTGGCCGATCTGGACCGGGTGGTGGCGGGCGCCAGAGCCGCCGGACTCGAGGTGCGCACCGAGATCACCGGCGCGGGCCGCCGACTGCCCAGTGTCGTCGATGTGGCCGCGGCCCGGATCATCCGGGAGTCGCTGACCAATGTGCTGCGGCACGCCCCCGGCGCCGCCGCAGTCGTGTGTGTGCGGTACGCGCCCGAACACCTTCGGATCACGGTCGACAACACTGCACCGCAGCGGGTCACCTCGCATGCCGACGGCGGTACCGGCGGCACCGGCATCGCCGGAATGATGGAGCGCGCCGCGGCGCTCGGCGGCGAGGTGGTGGCCGGACCGCGACCGGATAGCGGATTCCGGGTCGATGCCCGTCTCCCGGTGACATACGTACAGGAGGAATCTCGATGACGACAGCGCGCGGCGATTCGCCGGCAGACGAGACCGGCGGGCTCACCCGTGTGCTGGTCGCCGACGATCAGGCACTGGTGCGCGCCGGATTCGTCGCCCTCCTCGACGCCCAGGACGATATCGAGGTCGTCGGCGAGGCCGACAACGGCGAAGAAGCCGTCCGGCTGACCCGGCAGTTGATCCCCGATGTGGTGCTGATGGATATCCGGATGCCGATCCTGGACGGGCTGGGGGCCACCCGGACCATCGCCGGCGAGCCCGGCCTCGCCGGCGTCAGAGTGGTCATCCTGACCACCTTCGAACTCGACGAGTACGTATTCGAGGCGCTGCGTTCCGGCGCGACCGGGTTCCTGGTCAAACACACCGAACCCGCCGACCTGCTGCGCGCGATCCGGGTGGTGGCCGCCGGCGACGCCCTGCTCTCCCCCGGCGTCACCCGGCGGCTGGTGGCCCAATTCGCCTCGCACGCCAAACAACCGGCGTCGGGCGCGGACCTCGCCGAACTCACCGACCGGGAACGCGATGTGATGACACTGGTCGCCGAGGGACTCACCAATGCCGAGATCGCCGGGCGGCTGTACCTGAGCCCGGCCACCGCCCGCACCCATGTGAGCCGCATCCTGCTGAAGTTGGGCGCCCGGGACCGGACCCAACTGGTCGTCATCGCCTACGAATCCGGCCTGGTGCGGCCGGGATGGCAGTAGCCCGCGCGGGCAGCCGTCGGTACAGACGACGGGTACGCGGTCGAGGGAGTTGCGCAGCTCGCGTCCCTTCCCGTACTGCGGCGATGCCGTGGTGAGACAACGTCCCGTTCCGACATCCCATATCCGGAGTACGGGCTGCACCACTCCGACGGTCGCCACCCGACGCCCGTCCCCGCTGAGAGCGGCGGCCCGCAGGCCGACACCGTGATGCAGTTCCCGCAGACATCGGTCACTCTGGATTCCCGTTGGTCCAGCGCAACGGCCCGCTCGCCGTCGAGGACGCGGTGCGTATCGCGGTACAGGCATTCGACGGGCTGGACTACGCCCATCACGTGCCGGTCGATTCGGCCACCGTCGATTACCGGGCCGGCCGCAATCGGAGTGGTGCATTGCGATATCAAGCTCGCGAACATCCTGCTGACCGGTCGCGCCTCGGCGCCGGTGGCCAACCTCGCCGATTTCGGACTCGCCATGGCATTCGACCGGGCCGGGGTTGTCGGGCCACACGATGACCGGATCGAGTGCCGGAACGATGGCATTCATGGCCCGCCCCCAGTTGACGGACTACAGGTTCGCGAAACCGGAGGTCGACGTCTGGGCGCTCGCAGCGACGCTCTATTACATGCTCACCGGGCATACGCCGCGCTAGTTCCCGCCCGGCGCCGATCCGATCGCGGTCGTATTGCGCGAGGATGCGATCCCGATACGAAGCCGGAATCCCGCGATCCCGAAGCGGCTGGCAACAATCATCGTGAACAGACACATGCCCCGCGGGGCGGGATCGGCCCATCACGGCCCGACGATATTCCGGCTCATACATGGACGTGGTCGCCACGTGCTGCCCGGTGGCCTGCGTCGTGAATAGACCATCCGGTCGGAATCACTCTTGGTTGATCTCGGCTGTGGTCAGGTCCGCGAGCCGTTGGGCGCTGTCGAAGTGGGGCGTGAGGCGAGTTTTGGTCATGGCGAAGGAGATGCCGGTGGCCGGGTCGGCATAGACATAGCTGCCGCCGCCACCGACCCAGCCGAATGCGGTCGGTGCCTCGTCGGGCCGAGCACCGAGGCGGCCGAGCGGATAACCCAGGGCCAACCGAGCGGAATTACCGAGAACCTGGTCGGTGCCCTCGAAGGCCACGGCCGTGACCTCGGCGAGCTGGTGCGAGTCGATGAGACGGCCGCCGAGGAGCGCGGCATTCGCGGCGGCCATTCCCCGCGCGGTGAAGGTGCCGACCGACGGGATATCGGCTTGCAGGATCTCGTGACTATTGCCCATGGCCGCGGTTGGTTGCCTTTCCCAGGGTGCGAGAATGTTATCGCCTGCTGCCGGGAGGACCGGTGGCGGTGCGGCGTCCTCGAGGCGGGCCAGTCGGGCCAGGCCGGTCCGGGGCACACCGAAGTACAGGTCATCGTCGAGGCCCAGAGGCGTGGCGATCCACTCGCGGAGGAGTTGCCGCATCGGTTTTCCGGTGGCTCGGCGTGCGATCTCGCCGACGAGGAACCCGAAGGTGAACGAGTGGTACCCCGTCTCGGTTCCGGGACGCCATCGCGGCTCGGCGTCGGCGATCGCGGCGCAGACCCGCGACCAGTCGGGCAGTTCGGCGGGTCCGATGTCACGAGGCATCGCCGGCACGCCGGCAGAGTGTGTGAGCACATGGCGGAGAGTCACGGACTCCTTGCCGTGGGCACCGAATTCCGGCCACAGATCGACCACCGGCGTGTCGTATCCGACGGCACCTTTCCGGACGAGCAGGTGCGCGATGAACGATGCCATGGCCTTGCCGGAAGAGAAGCTGAAGAACGGGGTCTCCGGTGTCACCCGGCGACCGGTCGCGCTGTCGGCAACGCCCGAGACCGCGTCGACGACAAGAGCGCCGTGCCGGTACACGGCGACCTGCAAGCCTGTTTCGGCACCGCTGGCGACGAATTCGTCGATGGCACTGTGAATCCGGTGCTGCAATGCGGGCATGGTCGTCACCGGCTCGGCCATGTGTAGCGGGTCTGGCTCGACGTCGGTAATTTGCCGAACGCGAATCCCACAGTCGGGGCCACTCGATACAGCCTGACGTCGCTGGCGATCACCGCCTCACCCAACCGATACCAGCTGCCCTCGGGATCGGTCAGGTGCGTGCCGTACTTCCGCTCGAAGTCCGCGACGGCCCGTGCACGCTCGGAGCGCTCACCCACGACGGCGGCAACACCCTCGATAACCACGTCCACACCGGTCAGAGCGTTCGTGCCGGTCGTGAGCACACACTGCGGGTTGTGCTCGAGATTGACCGCCTTGCGCTCCTGACCACCGGTGGTGAAGCACAACCCACCCAGACTCCACGCCGCCAACAACGGCGTCACGTGCGGTCGCCCGTCCGGGCGCACGGTGGAAAGCCAGAACACCTCCGCCGCACCGAGGACTGCCGACGCCGACGCCCACGGCGTCGCCTGCGCGTCCGGAGAGGAGAACGGCCCCAGCACAACATCCGGTTCACTGTCCGACATATCACATCCTTCAGGTCGACGAGGCATGGCACACCGACAAATCAGCGACAGTGGCACTCGTACTCTTGAGCAGATCTTCGTGGCTCCTTGTCAATGACGTGAACTCGACGGGAAACTCATCGGTCGGCGCAAGAAATTTCTTGACTCCCGGTGGGGTATCAAACGCCGCAGCGGTTGCCGGGTGATGCCGTGCGCAGACGCCACCGACCGGGTGGCCGAGGGAGCTGAATACCGGATCACCGCAGGTTGGGTCCTGCGACGGTGCATGAGCCGGTGCGCGTGGTGCAGGTGGTCGACCTGCCCGACAGGTGCGGATTCGCGTTCCGAGCTAGGCCCGGTGTGGCATCACAGCCGTGCACACCGGTTCTTCGCCGCCGCCCACTGGAGCCTGACCAGGTCGGTGGGGTGTTCGATGCGTAATATGATGTGCCCGGTATGCACGTGGCGACCCGGAGGGGTCGTGGCCACAGCAGTGATCGGATGCTCCACCGGGACCGGGCAGTTCGTTCAGCGGCGCAGTCGAAGGATCAGGCATCGGTCGGTTCGTCGGTCGAATCGGTGATACTTCCATCAGCCAGATGTTCTGTGATGGATTTGGGTAGCAGATACGCTGTGCCGCCGCCGGGCTGGTTGTGCCACGGCACGGTGTGGCCGGAGAGCGTGCGCAGTTCCCGCACGATGCGATAGCGGTGTGGCCCCTGTTGTTCCCGCTCCGGCCGCAAAGACATAGTGCTGAAATCGGTTCCGTCGGAAAAGGTGAGGTTGCCCGCCGGTGGACCGTACCGGACAACTATCCGACCCGGCATCAGTACCGCCATGCGCTTTTGGGTGAGCAGCGTGAGCGGTGGCTCAGTCGGCAACGGCTGGATGGGCCAGTCGTTCAGCGCCGGTGCGGTGTTCCGGTCGACACCACTGACTCGCAAGCGGGACGGGATGAGGGTCAAGCTGCCGAGGAGGTAGGCGCCGGCATCCCAGAGCCGGGCGAACCGCTGCGGATCGCGGGGCTTACCGCGCTCGTAATCGGCGACCTGCCATTCGTCGCCTACGCGTTCGAGACAGAGCGCGCCTTCGGCCGAATCGAGGATCCGGTAGGCCTGGGCAATCGCGCCCGCCTCGCTCACCTGCCGCCGGATGAAATCGAGAGTGCGGCGCTCGCGCGGGGACAGCCCGTCGGACTCGTCCGGGATCGGAGCCAGAGCCGGCCGTTGTGGTTGTGCGGTGGGGTTCTCGCCAGTGAGTGCGAGGTAGACGGCGGCCTTGGTCTCCTCGTTCGGCTGGGGCGGGGTGAACTGGTTGGCGCGGATATGGGCGACCAGGTCAGGTTCGGGTGGTATGCCGTGTTTGGCCAGATAGTGCGGTACCGATGCGGTCCAGATCCACGTCCCGTCGGTGTGGTATCCGGTCGGTACGTCCGCCGGGCCCGCCGGGTCGAAGAGGTCGGGATCGAATCCGCGACCCGCTATCACCGCATATGCGGTATCGAGGTAGTGCAGTACGCGTTGCACGTCGGCTTCGGCGACCGGTGGCCGGTTGACGACAGGCCGGGCAGCGGAGTCCCGGTGGTCGAAAATCCGCGCGCGCCGGAACCGGCCGGCCACCTCGGCCACTCGCTCCGCGTTCGGTAGTACCGTCTTCATCCAGGCCGGTACGTGCTCGGCAGTACGGGGAAAAAGCTCCAGCTCGTCGAGAACGGCCCAACGGGGTGGTGTGCGGTGCCAACCGGCTTCGCTGCGGTACTCGAACGAGGTCCTGATCGGGTACTCCACTATCGTGGCGGCCTCGGTCCAGGTGCCGACGCCGGTCTTGTACATTCCCGTACGCAGTTGCCGGTAGAATTCGGCGACCTCGCTCGGCGCCTCCCATTCGCGGAGCCGCCCGTCGATCCCCAGGATGTGACCGGTTACTTCTACGTGGTCACCGGCTGCGCGATACATCACCCGGATCTGCTGACGATCGGCCGGGGCGCGCATCACCAGCAGATCGGCGATTTTGCGGGTCAGGTAGCGCTGACCTTCGATGCCCAGCAAATCCGTACGGTCTGCGCGCGTCTCTACCGGGCCGGGGGTGGGTCGAAGCCAGGCAGGAACCGTGTCCACCGGCCGGGGATATGTCTCGAGATCGCGCTGGAACGCAGCCGGAGAGATCGGAGGGTCCCATAGTGGGTCGTGCTCGTAGTTGTAGAAGACCTGGAACGCGCCGGGGGGATCGATCGTGTACCGCGCCGAGAGCCAGGCACCGCGCTCGGGCACATACATCACACTGCGCAATTCCGCGAACACCTCGGCCAGCCGGGGCGGCGGAGGGATCACCGCGTCGGTCCAGTCCGACATGATCACGGTGAGCCCGACGTCCTGTATTTCTGCCACGATTCTCGCGATCAGGTCGATCCGGCGCCATCCCACCGGTGCCACCCCGATCAGCGCCCCACCGATCTGCTGGAGCAGCTCGACGTACCTTTCCTGCGCGGCCGGTGTGACCTGTGGCTCGGACATATGCCTGTTTCTCCTCTCAGCTGTCACACGTCGGGCCAACGCCTCCGCCTCTGCTACCTCCGAGCGCAGCCCGTCCCCCGTCGATCGGAATGCGTCCGTCTCGCTGTCGGCGAAGCTCGCACCCACCGACGCAGGGATCGCAACATCACATCACAGAGGATCGACCATGTCATCGCCAGTTGTTCTCTGTGACCCGGCCGGCTGCAGTTTGCGCTACAGGCCCGCCACCCATACCTCCTCGGGTGTGAACGTCCGGGTGTCGCTGCTGATGTCCCGAATTGCCTACCGTTGCGGGCAAGGGCCAACTGCTCCCGAAATTCGGGCGGGGTGCTCGGTCGCCAGCAGTGATTACCCCCAGCCAGCCAGTGTCCCATGGGGGCGCGACCAGCGCCCGGAGGTGGCACGACCCCGGCGGGCATGCGCGGTCCCCAGCTCTCGGCGCCAGCATCTGTCGATAGGCGAGAGGGAGCCCGGGGTACACGGGCACCTGGGTAACGAAAAACGGCCGTAACACCGGCAACGCCCATTGCGCCGCCAGCGGGACTGGATAATACACCCAGCCTTCCCAAACAATCATCGACCAGCGCAAACAGCGCCAGACAACAACATAACCCGGAAATCAGCTAGAGGTCTTTGATCATGACGTTGGCCTTCTCCGGATCGGGGACGCGACGCAGTGTACCGTCGGGCAGCGTTTCCTTTTCGTAGCACTGCACCGGCCCATTCCCCCAGTCTTGATAGCCGAGTCGGCGGTAGAGACGGGCGGCGCCGGAATTGCTCGGAAAGACGGCCAGCGCGATGCGACGGTTCGCCAGGGTCCGGGCGTGATTCTCCATCATCATCACCAGCTGTGCCCCGAGCCCAATTCCCCGGAAAGCCGGGTCCACAGCCAGATGGGTGATGAGCGGAACGCCGGGAATATGTTCCCGGATCTCATCTTCCTCCGCCTCTTCCAGCCAGAGGTATCCGTGGCCCACCGGCTGCTCACCGATCCGGGAAACGAACAAGACGCCCTTCCCACTTTGCTGCCGCTGGAGAAGATCCTCGAGCAGCCAAGCGGGGCTGCCCGTCCCGCTCAAGCGTGCGACATCCTCGGGCACAGCCCAGGTGATCACCGCTGCTGTCGGATCCGGGGAGGCGCTGGGTGTGGTCGGAAACGGCGTCCTCGGCGACGGGGGGCTCCCAGCGCTTTGTTCGGGTGCGTTCGGTCGCAGGTCAGCTCCATCCGATCGCGGCTGGAAGTCCAGGTCGTCCGACGGCCCTTCGGGATCCTGCCCCGCCGGGCCGTCCGGCGAAGCGTCGACGGTTTCCGGCTCGTCACCAGCGGCGTGTACCTCTTCCAGAATCCGGCCGGCTGCCTCGGTCAGGACGGTGTCCAGTTCATTCTCCAGTTCATCGACCAGCCGATCGTACTTGCGGAATTCCTTCGCGAGTTCGAAGAACCTCGGTTCGCGGAAGGCTTCGTCGGCCGGTCGGATCCCAAACGAATCGGAGCGATCGATCACGAGATGGCCGAGATGGAGATCACGCGGATCGACATTCTTCGCTATCACCCGGCGGACCAACACCTCCCCCGCATCCTCCATCCAATGACCCAGCGCGATGACCGGAGACCGACCCGACCTCGCAACGCCGATCAGATCGATTATATATAGAGCGTAGGTGAAACGGTCACGATCTCGAATGCGAACCCCCCCGCGAGTCGATATCACGTGAGCACGCAGGTCACCAATGGGTACCGACCGAAAATCACGGAACGGACCCGGATCCATATCTTTCTCTTCCATCCACGAGAGCAGCCCGGCCGCCGTTTCTTCGAATAGTTGGTTCAGCCGCGAGCTCGTAGACTCAGAATTTTCGATCTCCCGAAAGATGTCCATGAACGTCACGATCTGCCGAGCCTGATCGATCACCTCATTATCGATTTGCATGGGATCTGCCCATACGTGGTTGATATTCATTACATCGCAGGCAAGTCCGACCACGCGTTCCCGCAACCAGTCGGTGTACAGATCCGGATCTATGTTCCAGCCCATAAATCGGGTACGGATTTTCGTCCGCTCGGATATGGCCTGGTCCCATTTTCGGGCGAGTCGATCGGCCGGCGCCGCCCGTCGACGCAGTTCACTCGATCTCGATTCTCCGATTTCGGTGCCGTCCTTTGCCTGGTCGATCGCAGCGTCCAGCGCCCGAATAGTCCAGACCCACCTGCTGTAGCGGTGGAAGCGGAAAGCTTTGGATTCCGCTGAATGCAGTGCAAGGTAGTATCCGGTACGAGTGGGGCGTGTTCGCTCGTCGGGGCCGAGGCTCGCATGCAGCCTGCGTACCATGTCAGCTGTCACCTCAACGGGTGATATTTCCTGCTCATTGGCAAGTATCCGCCGTTCGGACCGCAGGGCACTGGTTAGCAGGCGCTGTCCTTCCGAGCTCGGTTGAACCTCCCATATCGACACAGGTGGTAGTGCTGATCCTGGCGGGTACGCGCGGGCCGTTGCGATCTCCTGATCGAATGATTCTTCCGTGTAGTAGCACTCATCCCGCGCCCACCTGTACAGTGTCCACACTGATTCCGCTATGTTTGCGGGACGAATCTGGGCCGACTCGGCGTCCCGTCTGGTCAGGTCCAGACCACCGTAAACTATCCGGATCGCGTTCTCCAGAATATGGGAGACTTCTTCGTCCAATGAATTCATTGATTCCAGAGAGCCATGCAGGGTTTCCAGTTCCAGAAGCCCTTTGAGCTCGGCAATGAGTGACCTTACCTGCGCCTCCTCATCGCGAGACAAGGTACGGGTTACCAATCCACCTATGTCGCTACGTATTATTCTCTCCCATCCCGAATCCGACAGAGACGAAACAATGGAGTCCAGTGCCTCAGGCGATCTGATCGGATCGATATGAACTGCGGAACTTATACGCAAGGAGACGGTATTGATCCGGTATATGATTTCTCGCAGCTTGTCTTCGTCCGGCCCGAACTCCAGTTCCGGAAATCCGTGATTACGGCAGAGTTCGGCAAACCGGGAATAATCTTTCCCGGAAGCTTCTGTCATCCTTGCGTGCATTGCGTGCAGGCGATAAAGCTGTTCGGAGAGTCGGCGGATTTTCCACGCGGGAATGCTGGCGGAGTTGGCTTCGGTATCGAATATTTGCTTAATATCGCGAAGAGACGACAGCAGTAGCTCGACACGCGCTGCGATCAGCTCGCATAGATGTCGAGTCTGCTGAAACGATCCTACATACCGGCCTGCGTCCGACTGTGCCCGACTATCGATTGTCATAGTTCGAAGAGAGCGCAGTCGATCGCCGACGGAAATTTTCAGTCTGCGAAGTATCCTGAAGAGATTGTCTTGATTATAGATACTCCGGCTTTCAAGGTAATTGGCGAGTGAGCCGAAATGCATCAGGTTGTCGACGCCGCCAGGAAAAGGGTTGTACGGGCTTCCGTATACATCGGTCACCGACATACCTTCTGCCAGAAATTCATGAAATCGGAACCACTCCGCTTCCGATTCAATTTTGCTTACAAAAGGAGAAAGGTCGTCGATACGACTACTGTAGTATTCTTCTTCGATCACCGCAGCAATCACCCCCTCCAGGGCATTCATCTGCGCCTCGATCGCACCTTCATCCTCGGTCGGCAGGGACGAGTTGGTCTTCCTACTTCGATCACGGCGCTCACGCAGATCCAGACGCAGGTTGTTCAGGTCTATGACGCTCGACTGATGTATCGCTACCGATGACCCACCATGATCACACCACATGGCAATACCGGTACCCCGCGCGACTGCTGCGCCGTCCAATCGCCGCGAAGCATCGCGCCATACTTCGTCCACTTGGTCCAGGAGTCGAAGGTACGCATGCCAACCCTGTCGTCTTGTCGCACTCATGTGCGTTCCGGGATCACTGAGCGACACCTGCGCGAAGGACCGGAACCATTGGACGTTGGGCCCGAACGGAGTTTCGCTGTCGTCCGATTCCGTCGAGGAGCTCTGCGGTGTCGGAATAAGCACCCGCCGTGCGAGAACCTCCACTTTCTCGACGAGTTCGTTCAGGTCACCGTTCAGTTGCCGGAGTTCAGAGTCGAATTCGGTGGAAGTCCCCGGTCCGGCGGCGGGATCCGACGAAACACCGGCGCTGTCGTTGCCGGAGGATAGGGCGCGCACCTGGTCGACCAGGTCCGCGGTCGCCGTCCACCGCGACTGCTCGATCTGGTCGATGCGGCTACCCAGCTCATAGATTCGTTGCGGCCATGCCTCGACTTCTTTCACTTTAGCGGCATGAGGCCAAAATCCGCTACCTTCCGCGCGTCGTGCTCCCGATTCCAGCTCTGAGATCAGGTCGGCCAATCGCTCCGCGTCCACGAGGGCTCGCTGTTGCTGCCGTAAACGGGCAATCTGGCCGATGAGATCGGTCACCTGCAGTACTTCGAGGTATTCGTTTGCGGCAGCGAAGAACTCGACGGACTCCTGCCCGGATCCGACGATTCTGGACACCGATAGGCGGATCACGCCGTCATCGTTGTACGGGCGGTCTGGGCCGATATTCCGCGAATCAGCAGCCAACAGGCGGATCAGCTTCATACGTGCGCCGTCGAGCGCATCGCGCCACAGCGCCGGGTCTTCGTCGAGTACCTGATACGGATTTATATCGTAGGGCGCCACCATGCGCCTCAGATATTCCATTCGATAGTCGAACGGATCCAGCCGGCGGCGCCATATGGTGTGAGTGGCCACAAGTCCGGCCAGCCACAATCTTCGCTCCGTCGTATCCCGCATAGGCGGCCAGACAAACTTCTCCATTCCCCGTTCTATCTGTATTTCCAACCGCTCGGGCATATCGGTTCCCGATCCAGGCGCCCACAGCGCCTCTGCCGCCCGCCGCAAACGAACCATATCCGGCATGGGTTTCCTGAATTCCAGCGTGAATTCGGTCCTCTGATCTCGCCTTTCCGGAGCGTTCCAGAGCCGCTTGACTTCGAGATCCGCTATCGATTTTCTCCACTGTTTCAGCTTTGCCCTCGGCGCTGCTGGATACCATGCGAAATGAAGCGATCCGACGCGGATCCCCAGGAGGCTCATACTGCGGCTCACCAAGGACTGCACAGCGCGGTAATCCATTCGGTTCATCGGGTCGCGGAATGTGTTCGAATCACGGCCTTCGTAACTCTTCGACCAGCTATCCTGGGGGATTTCCCGGTACCAATGCTGTGCGATATCATCAGGCAAGTTGGGTGACCGGCACAAGTCTAAGTATCTTTCGCGAAGACTTCTATATTCTTTATCCGTGCAGAACACTTCGACTCCGATTTCGAGCACTGCAGATGCGACGTCGACGAAATATTCAGTGTGGGTGATTCCCGCGGAGGATATGCCCTGGGTGTCAATAATTCGGTTCAGCATGGCTTCCAAGGTTCCTGAATTTCTCAGTTCTTTCTCGACCGCCTTTTCAGTCTCGTCCACGATCTTGTCCATCACATATTCAGATATGATTTCCCACTGCGTCCGTGCCACGCGAGAATCGGCATCCGAGTCATCCTGCGCCGGGTCGGCGGCGAGTGCCGCGCGCACCGAGACCTCGACCCAGGCCAACAGCATGCCGATCGAGTCGTAAACGCCGCCGCGAAGCTTTCCCAGTGCATAATCGATAATCCGACTATTCGCTGTGGTAAAATCGGTGCGCACCTGCGTGGGCGCGGATACTCCGACAGCCGATATCACGTCCACGGAAGTGGTTCGCTGAGTCATTCCGTCAACCGCAGACACGCTCGTGTCAACGGCAGGGTCCTCAGTACGCTCTATTGCGGGCGAGTTCGATACACCCGTATGCGACGCAGTCGGGTTGGGCGCGGGCGCATCCCATGGCGCCGATATACGGCCGCTACCGACGCCCAGGAAGCTGCGCACATAGTCCGATACCGCACGACTTTTTACGAGATCCGTCCATCCGGTCAGCGACGAGGCATAGTCGCGGAGGTAGGCCTCCGCCCTACCGGCGATATCTTCGACCGCCAGCAACGCGGACACATTGTCCAAGTTTATATTGCCGAATTCATGCTCCCTGACCACAAAGTTCTCCGCCCAGCGCTGGGCAACCTTCCATGCGTATTTATTGCAGTACGACACGGCACTTTCGAGGAGATCGAAAACATCCGCCGGCTCTTGCGAGCCGACTTCCAGGACGGCGAGTAGGGCGACAATTCCATACTGTTGCCGCACCGAGATATCCAATTCAATATTTCGGTCGTCTCCGGTGTGCAGCGGGCTGAAATCCGTGGTATCAAGAGCATTCCCCATAGCCAGCCATATCGCCATGACAAAGTTGTCTTCGCCGTACCAATTAGGAAACGGAATCTCACCCAGCAGTTCGACGTTCGTCAGCAGAAAAGCGTTGCTGGCGTTTATTCCACTGTGGAGATAGCTCTGCCCCTCGATGTCGGTGCCGGCGAGGGCAGCTGCATCCTCCACATGATTGACGTCTTTTTTCCCCGCATAATCGCCACTGATCCCGATGAACGTTTTGCTCGGAACAGAACGAGACAGCAGGTCGGTCACCGCTTGCGAATCGACCGAAACGAATTTGCCTTGGAACATCCCATCCCGCAACCGGATATCGTCGTTGAGCATCAGCACCCGGTCCCCCGGCGCCCCCCACGCGTTCACTATGATTTGCAAAAAGGTCAGCGCGCCCGCCAGGTCCCACTCCGGCCTGCCCAGAACCTTGCACTTCCTCTCGACGAACTCTTCGGCGGCTTCGGAAGGCCACGGCATGCCCGCGAGCAATGCCGTGCGTCGTGCTTCATCGAAGTACACCACGTCGAACGGGGCATTGTCGATGGCGCGCCTGTTTCGGGCCCGATTCTCGGGGTCAACGGAATCGTCGATAATTAAGACCGTGAAGTTTCCTGGAACCACGGCGGCGATATCGTCCAGCAGCGCCGCCACGCATTCCGGTCGGTCTTTGGTGCAGAAAGAGATCAGCAGGGGCGGCAGATCCTCGGCGGACTCACCGGTCTCCGGCGGCACCGGCTCGTCCCCGTCCCGGTTTCCGGCTTCGGCGGAAGGCGCGGGCGTGGATTCGGCAGCCTCCGGGGTAGCAGGCTGTACCGGAGTATTCTTTTCTCCGGACGTGTCGCCATCTCCGTGGTTATCATCGACAACGGAACCCGGACGAGTGGGCCCACTCCGCGGAGGCTCCGATTTACTGTTCTCGGATTGATCAGAGTGCAACCGGGGAGTCGATCCCGGCGAGGGATTCGACAGTCTCCCGGCAAGGACGCGATCTCCGGCCGGCTCGTCAACGGTGCCGGCCGGCTTGTCAAGAGTGTCGGCCACGCTGCCGCGATCCGGTATTCGGCCCGACCACGGTGACGGCGAGGCCGGTCGAGGGTCTTCATTCGACCTATCGGCCGGCGGCGATCGTTCCGGTGGCCGGGTCCCCAGCTGATTCGCGGGCCACTCAGCACCGTGCTTATTCCCCGGTTCCTGACCCGCCTCGAGCCGGGGCCTCGGGATCGCATCAGGTGCGAGCTCGATACCGTGATGTGTCGCAACCGGGGTTGCCACACGCGACGACGTGGGCTCGGCCGACACCGTGCGGGCGGTCGTGGTCGCCGCGGTGGCTGGGGTTTCCGGCGCGGGCTGGTGTAGGTGCTGGTTCGGCATTTCCACCACGGGGATCGTAGCGCCTACTTGTTCCGGTATTCGGATTCGCGGGCCGTAATCGTCCTCGTTGTCGACCGAGGCCGCGGCTGCGGCATGGATGGAGGCGGGGAGCCCTGGCCGGTCGGCCGGGCGTGCGAATCGGTTGGTTGTCGAGTGTGGTTCGGCAGTGTCCGATCCGGCGGGAACAGTATCGGCCTCAATGTGATCCTGGACAGATTTGGTGTGGGTGCTGTGCGTCTGCGAGTGATCGGCGGACGGGAGGTGTCGCTCGGCCGCGCGTGTCCCGGCGGCGGCTGTGTCCTCAGGCGGAATCCCTTCACCTGTGTGGGCCTTGTCCGGTTCGGATCGAGTATCGGGGGTGTTGTCGCGAGCGTGCGCGGCGGGCGGTGTTCCGGCCGGGTCGGTGAACATGACGGTCTGTTCGTAGATGTGGCGGTTCTCGCCTTGCGTATAGAAATCCTCAGGGCACGAGTACTTCACGAGTTCGCCGGGGGTGCCACCTGTTTTTTGGTCCTCGCCTTTGCCGCCGCGGGAGATACGGCCTGCTCCTTGGTCGACGACTCGTTCACCGTAGGAGTCGCCGCCGTCCATCCTTCCGACCGCTCCGCCGAGTGCGATGGCCTCGGGTGTGGGTGTCCAGTCGGTGCCGCGCAGGCGTTCCTTGTTGACGAACGCGAGCGTGCCCTCCGCACCCCACAGATGCTCGACGAGATGGTTGTTCAGTTTGTCGGCGAACAGTTTCGTGCCGGGCCGGCCGGGCACATCACCGTGACCGCAATGCTCGACCAACAGCTTTGCGAAATGCTGGACGAATGTGCGGCTGCCGGGTTCGCCCCAGCCATCCAGCGGCTGACTGGCGAGGCGCTCGGCGAAGAGTCGGCTGCTGCGCTCACCCAGCGTATCGACGACCAGACCGGCGATCGCCTCGGAGTCTCGTTCGCGGCAGAGGTCGTCGTTCCAGCGGGCGTCCATGGCCAGGTAGTCGAGCTTGATCCCCTCGGCGGCCTCCAGGGCGGAGATCGAAACGAATCGCTCTGCTACACTGTGCTTTACCGCTGCCTCGTCGAGGATCGCTTCGATCCGCTCGGCCGGCGGCGCGGTCGCGATATGTTTCCGTAACGCGTCGACTTCCGCGCGTGGGACGCCGGCGCGATCGAGCGCCTCGAGCATGGGGAGTGCTTTGGCCATCGCGTGCACGTGTTCGTGGGTGAACTGATCGACCCAGTCGACCAAGCCCTTCTCCTCGTCGTAGCCGAGTTTGTCCTCCCAATTCCGTAATGGGGTCCGCTTCCCGGATGCATCGATACGGATATCGGCTCCGTGAATGTTGTCTTGCTCGAAATGTTCCATCAGCTGGGGCCGGCCGTGCTGGATCAGCCCGACGATCCTGCCGTTCTCGACGATCGGTTCGAGTTTCAGCTCGGCGAGGATGTCGCGTGCCATGGCCACATGTTTGTCTGCCCTGGTGTCGTATTCCTGTTCGGGTAGGTCTTTTCGCTGCGATTCGTAGTAGGTGGGATTCTCCACGACCCAGTCGACGCCGAACCGCTGGATGAGCTCTTTTTCGACGGGTTTGGCGGTGCCGGAATACCCGGACAGTCGGCCCAGGTCGCGGCTACCGACGATCTGCTCCACCGAGATATACAACGATTCGTCCGGAAGGTCGGCAAGGACCGGTACGCCTTCCTTGATGTTCATGAACTGGCCGACCAGCCCCTGTACCTGGGTCTGGGTGCCCATGGTCCGGTCGGCTTGCACTTGGTCGTTGGTGTCCGAGGACAGCAGTAACAGCTTGTCCGGTCCGTCGGGGGTGTCGCCGAGGGAGACGATGTAGTCGCGATTACGTACGCGGGCCCAGCGGGCGAGCGCGGCACTGGTGTAGATTTCGGCGTCCGCGGCGGTCACCGGCTCCAGCGGCGTCCCCTCGCGGTCGGTGACCCGGTTGAGCCGGTCGATGACATCCTGGGTGAATGTGGCCTCCCAGAACCCGCGGGTCTTTTCCGGTCTGCCGAAGTGCCGCTCGGTCAGCCCATCGGGCAGTGCGCAGGCCGCTTGGAAGCGATCCCAATACTTCTGGAGTTCGGCGACGCGTAGCGGGTCTTCCAGCCCGCTGGCTCCGGGCGACAATACGGCCTCGCCACCATCGACGACGGTGTCCAGTTCGTCGACGGTGTGGACCTTGTCATCGCGACCACCGGGCAACGGCTCGAATTGTTCGGTCAGACCGTGCTGCTGGGCTGCCTCGTCGAGCGCGGCGATGATCTCATCGAGCGGCGGGCGGTCCCCTCTGAGCTTGGGAAACAGTGTGTGGCGCAGCGTGGCGATCTCGGTTGCCGACGCGCCGGCCTGCTCGAGCCGGCCCAGGAACTCGTTACTTCGGCGCAGAATGAGAAATTCGTACTCCTCCGGCGTGCCGACAAACATTTGGTGCCGACGGGGTTTCGCGTCGGGAAACGCCCCGTCCGCGGTCATCTCGGCCAGCCGATAGGTGTCCACCGGCAGCTCGCCGTGTTCGGAGCGCAGCACCGAATGCAGTGAGTCGACCATTTCCAGCACCAGGCAATCGCTACTCGTCCATACGTGCGCGACACCGTGCTCGAGGGCATTGTCGATCGTTTTCACCGTCGTGAGCAGTGTCTTGCCCTCGCCGGTCTTCACATCGGCCACCTCGAGCGCCCACGCCATGCGTTGGGTCACCCGCAAATCTTTACCGGTGGTGAGGTGAGCCCACACCCGCATCGCGAGGTGCCGTTCCGCGCGACTGCCCTCGATGATCATGTGGCGTAGCACTTCCTCGGACAGCGGAACCGCTACCGGATCCGACGGATCCGCCGAGGACACCATTTCCTCGTAATAGAGACTGGCCAGCTCATCAGCGGCGACCACGGCCTGCAAACGCTTGTCCGACGCATGTCGCGCGGCCTCGGCGTAGTCGAGCACTCCCTGCTTGAATGCCGCCATATCGGCTTTGCCGGCTGCATCTACAAGGGTGAAACGCTCGTCGACCGCTGCGGCTGCCTCTGCGGTGAACTTCGCGCGCGCCGCCTGGTATGTCGCAGTGTGTGCATCCAGTTCACGCTGCAAACTCGCCACCCGGGCTCGGGCTCGGCCCTCGTGCTCGGCCAGAGCCCGTTGCCAGTAGCGGCGGTTGGTGGCCACCTCAGCCCGGAAACCGGGTCTGCTCGAACGCGGCAACAAATCGTTGCGCTCTGCCTCGGCCGCTCTGAGCTCCGCGGTGTGATCGCCGGAGGCGGCTCGCAGCAGACCCTCACGCCTGGCCAATGTCTTCCGCAGTGTCACCTCGGCCTTCGCGATGCTCTCCGCCAGCCGGGCGATATGGCTTTGCTCCGGTTCCGCCCCGCGTCGGTAGTCCTCGAGCCGCTGTTCGAACTCGGCCAGGGTGGCCCGCTTGGCGGCGACCTCCTCGTGTGCCGACCGGATGCAGTCGTCCAAGTGCCCGGCCACTTTTGCGTCGAGGCCCGCGACGGCTGCCTTGTGTTCGTCGCGGGTGTTCTCCCACTCGGTGCGCGCCGCGGTCAGTCCCTCCTGGGCCTGTCGCATCTGCTCACCGGTCCGCGACACCATCGTGGCCGCATGCCGGTCGGCCTCGTCGATCCGTTCTTGCGCGGTGGCCTTCTTGTCCGCGAACCGCTCTTCGACCACATCCCGCAGCACGGCATCATGGGCGATTTCGGCTGATTCCAGTGCTTGCGCACACCGTCCGGCCTCTTGCACCAGCGCGGCGCGGTATCCGGCATCCGCCTGCTCGGCCGCGGTGCGCAGCCGGCTGTGCTCATTTTCCAGGGCCGCGGCGACTGCACGGTCCCGCCGGGCGCGTACCACATCACCGACCGGATGCGACGGATCGAACCGTTCGGCATAGATCTCCCGGCGACGGCCTTCGGCTCCGGCCAAGGCTGCCTCCAACCGTGCCGCTGCCCGCGCAGCGGCGTCCCGGGCATGCACCACGGCCGGATTCGATACCCTCGGCTGGTCCGCAACGCCCGGTGCGCTCGTGCCGGAGCGGACTACGGAATCGAGTTCGGCCACTGCGTTGTCCCGATGGTCTCGTGCCTGCGCAACCTGCTGCTGGGCATGGCGCACCCGGGGATCCTCGAACGCTTCGGCTTCCAGACGTTTGCGCAGGTCCAGATCATGCGGGCCCGGATCCCCGGCATGTTCGCCGAACGCGGGCGTCCGGCCCGGCTGTGCTTCGAAACCGGTCTCTCCCACCACGGATTCACGAGCACCCGGCGGGGCTTGATGCGCACCCGCCACAGGCTCGGCGACATCCGGTACAGGCTCGTGCGGGCCCGGCCCGGCGTGCCGGGGCAGGGCGCTGACCTCGACGCCTGCGCCGCCCAGTGCAGGGCGGTCTCCGTCCATACCGGTTGTCAGCACGTGGCCCGGAGCGGTATGAGGCGTTTCGTGACGACCGGCCACCGCCGGTGCGGCACCGGTCCCCTGGCTGCCGGTCGTACCCGTGAGGGCTCGGCCCGATCCGGTGGAATCCCCGTGCCCGGGTTGCGGTCGTCCGCCCGGCGACTCACCCGGTTCGTGCACCACCCGGTGTGCGCGAGCGGCATTGTGCTCGGCCGGAACCGAAGGAGCAGCGGATACACCGCCGCCGGTCGCGAGCGCGCCCCTGTCTCCAGTGGGTGACAGAACCTGCAGCTCGGCAGGTCGACCTCGGTGCAGAGCCTGTTCGGGCGGGCTCTCCATTGTCCGGGGACCGTGCAGCACAGTGTCTGTCGGAGAAGGCGAAGGAAACGACTTCCCCAGGAGAGCCCCGACTCGTTGGACCAGCCGCCCGGTCGAACTCGGTGGCGACGCGGCACCACCCGGACCCGGCTGCCCGCGAGGCGTTCGCTGCCCGCCGGCCCACACGCCGACAGCGCCACCCGCCAACGCGTTGGCAATCATCCCCCACTCCGTCTGGAAATGACCTGTCGCCATGGCTCCCGCAGCCGCACCGGCATACGCTCCCGCCACCCCCTCCACTCCCTTGACCACCAATCGCGACCACACCGATCCCATTGCCTGCGGAAAGGCTGCCTCCACTGCCCGGCCCACCACGAATCCGCCCGCTCCCGCGCCGGCGCCCATCGCCGCAGCACCACGCACCAACGACCAATCGACCTCCACAGGCTGATCCAGCAGCTCGCGAGCAGCGATCTGACTCCCCACATTCGCCGCGGCCATCAACCCCGCACCGCCCACCGAGGCCCGCGCCGTACCACCTACCAACCGCGCCCCCGCCAACCCTGCCCGGCGTGCTGTCGCGGCCGCCCCCTCCGCTGCCGCCCGCTGCGCGAATCCCCGCATCATCTGCAGAAACGACGTTCGCCCCTGCTCCAGCACCCTGATACCGGCCACCGGCCCCGAGGGCGTCATCAAGGCCGAATAGAACTGCACCAGCAGTATCACCCCGAAGAATGCCGATTCCAATTGGCTCGTCAGGATATTGAACGCCTCCGAGTCCAACTGATCGGAAAAGGATCGCGACCACTGCGGTACCTGGTCCAACGAACGCTGCAATTCCTCGGCCGCAGCGATCGATGCCGAAAACCCCTCTCCTCGCTCACCGGAACTGCGCATCTCCGATACCAACGCACGTAATTCCGACACGGCCACGGCAGAAACGGCCTCGAAATCGCGCCACGCCTGCGAGACCGCGCTCACCTGTCCCGCATCTCCGTTCGGAAAGTCCTGACCGAAAACCACCGATGGGATCGGCTCCGGAAGTTCCCCGACCAATCCCAGCGCAGCCGTCAGATCCCCCGGTGAAGTCATCTGGGCTGCCCCGAAGGCGAGACCATCTCTCCGCGCTCGTCGGGGGCCGAGGTAACCAGCAGCCGATACAACACTCGCGCCGGGTCACTTGCTCGGCCACCGTTGATCACGACGTCGGTGAAGGCGTCGACAATCGCGGCATCAGGGTCGAACTGCCCACGATCGACACTGCGTTCGCCGAGGCGACTGCGCCACTGCTTGTACCCACGCACCAACCTGCCCAGGGTCGCTCGGCGCTGGTCGGCATCTACCGAATCCAGATAGGCCGCGATCAATGCCCGCTGAGCACCGGTCTGCGCGGCTCCGCCACCTGCGAAATCCAACACTCGACCGAGTTCACCGACCGTCGCCGTGTAGACCGGCCGCGCGGCAGTCGTCGCCACAGCCTGCGCCCACGATGTCATCGCCGACCCGAGTGCGTCGGCCACATCAGGGTCTTTTGCCGCCGCGGCGGAAAGGATGAGCTCGACCGGGGCGCTCTCGGTGCCACCGGGGTGGTCGGGCGCAGCTTGCTGCGCGAGTACCACCTTGTCGCCAGGCAACTCCGCTATGACGACACGATGCAGCACCAGGACCGGGTAGCGCGTGAGCAGGTCGTCGATCGCGGCAACGAAGTCGCCGACGACACACTCGTCCAAACCGCTTGCCTCGAACCCGACCACCTCCAGGCCGTACCGGTCGCTCAGCATTCGAGCCAGCCGCATCAACACCTCACTGGAGGCGAGAGCCGACGCGCGATCTCGCTTGTCAGAACTCGATCTACCCGGCCGCTGATCTTCACCCGGTACCGACTTGGGCTTGTTACCTGGAGGGCTGTGCCCAGGTGACCGTGGCGCCGGTTCGTCCGGTCCCGACGTTCCGGGCGGCCTACGATCCGCAGGCGCATCCACGGCGGGTCGCGGATCTGCGGTCGGTGCTGTCACCGCGGGGCGCCCGGCGCCGGCTGTCCCCGCACCGGGAGCCTGCTCTGGGATCGGCCGGTTACCCGGACCGTCGCCGCTTCGGGTGGCACCGTTGTCGCCGCCGGCGGGAACTACCGTGGCCCGCTGCGGCATGTCGGGTCGGGCCCACGGCGTGGGTGTGCCACCGGACTGCTCCTGCTCCGGGCTACCGTCGCCGCCGCGCGGCTCCCGTCCCGGTCCGTCTCCGCCGGGCTGCGCCTGTTGCGGGTCGGCACGGTCGGCAGTTCGAGCATCGGTTGCGGAAGAGGTCCCGGAATCCGCTGGCGAGGCATCGGTACTCGTCCCAGTGGGCAATTGTCGGACGTGGCCGGCTGCGATACTCGGCACGGTCGGGGCAACCACCTGTGCGGGGACAGCCGCGGCGTGGGGTACGGGAGCAATGGGCGAGCCGGTATCGACGCTCGAGTTCATCCGGGATACCGCCGCCTGATCCGCTTCTCCGTAGCTGTCGGCAGCTCCGCCCATCTGCGCACCCAGGCCGTGCAGAGTTGCGGCCAAGCCGGCGATATAGCCGACCGACTTATCGGCATCCGGAAGATACTGCCGCTCGAATTCTCTGGCAGCCTCGTCACTGCCCCACGGACGTCCGTGTGCCTCCATCACCGCATGTAATTGTTCCAGAGCTTGCTGGACCCGCGCGCTGATCGCCTGCAGGGCCGCACCACGCGTCCGCATGGCGTGGGGGTCGACCTTCAGCGGCTCACTCATTCCCGTACCTCGGGCCCGAACCGGGACTGCAATTCTGTGTAATCAGTCCGACAAGCGATGACCGGTCGTATCACGCCCTCGATTCACGAGTTCACCTCGTTGCGCAGACAACACGACAGCAGGTCGGCCCCCGCTTGCGAGTTCACCACCATATCGATCACCCAATTCTGCTCCCCGGCAAAGGCATTCGGCGAATAGGTACTGCGGTTCGGGCCGCATCCGAGATCGGCGCTTTTCATACACCACCCGACAACACAGCACGAACCGCCGACAACGGACATCAGGACGACTTCTTCCAGCCCGGCTTTCAAACCATCACAGCGATGGAAGCGGCCCCCGAACCGATCGCGACGAAGAGCGCCGACAGCATTACCCACCGGACCCACATCGACGGAAGGCCCAAGAGCGAGTCGGTTACCGGCACGCAGCAGGCGGGCTGTACGGTCGGAACGCACATCGGCGGCAACCTGCCGAACAGTGCGCACCTGTCGCTCCTCATGGCCCGTATCCGCTGCCACCCACACGTTTCACACGCTCCGACACCCGTACTGCGACCAGTGAATTCCTCCGCTCATCGTCGGGGCTGCGGCACATCCGTGTAAGACGCAAATCGCCAGTCATCGCGGAGGCGCAGCGGATGCCCGGCGCCGCGCTGCTCCTCGACCGAGCAACGACACCGGCACCGATGGCCGCCAGCACCCCATCCGTGTCGCGCGATCGCGGCTCGGGCGTTTCCGATTTCGTGGCCAGCAGCCGCCGCCGGTTCGCGGCGCCTCCGAAATAATCGAAGCCGGCCAACCGATATGCCTCCTGCGCTCCGGGACGACCTGCCACCCGGAGACGCAGTTCGTGTGGACGCAATGCCATGGCCACGGCCGGCCGGCCGGGTTGGTTCGAACTCGGCCATAGCTGCCACTGCCGGGCAATCGTGGCGAGCGTCAGGGTCGCTTCGGCCACCGCGAACTGTTCGCCCGCGCAGTGCCGAGCCCCGGCGCCGAACGGAAGATAAGAGGGGCAGCCGCCGAAGCCGGGATCGGCTTCCCGGCGATTCGGATCGCATCGGGTCGGGTACCGTGCTGCGGAAGCAGTGCAGCAGGCACGGGCTATAGACCACGGCGGTACCAGGCGTCAACCGATACCCGCCGAGGATTGTTTCGGTGGTCACCGTCGGCGTGAACAGCCACTCGGGAGGGTAGAGCCGCATGCTGCCTCGGTCAGCAGACGACGCGTCATCATCAACTCACCCAGGTGTTCGTATTGCGCGGGTCCATCCGCAGGATCCGGTCTGCATATTTCTCACAACCCAGAGGAGTCGGAGAATCGGAACTGTTCGCCGACGGCTTCGGCTGGCTCTACGATACCCGGCAACCCGAGGACCTCGTCCGGTTCGACAGCAACCAACGGCCGGGCTTTTTCGGCTCGGTCGCCAGCGGTCACCACCTGACAGACTATTATCGTTCCCGGAGCCCCACAATAAGGGCCGCTGACCCCAGGACCTCGATCCCCGGCCGGGCCAGCCGCCCGGGGGCCATGCGGTCGAGAGAGTGTGGTCAGGCAGGCGGGTTCGATGTCGATACGTCCCGTGACCTGAGCTGCTGGGTTTGCTCGGGTCCCGCCGCAAGCGGTCGAGTCGGCATGCCGCGAGGCCGGGCTTGTCACCGCCGATTCCGCTCGCGACCACTTCGCCCCTTCCCATTCAGTGGCATACCGGTACAAATGGTCGGTATCGATCCGCCTGCCGGTCTGCGTCGAGGTGCAGGTCGAGCGGTGTCAGTCACCGAGGAGGAGCCGTGGGCGGCACTGTGAACCTGCCGAGCAGCCGACTTGCCGACGCATTGTCGTTCTGCATCGACAAGGGCCCCTACCGATACAACGCTTTCCGCCTCGATGCACGCTCGATACATGAACTCGCCACCACCGACGACGAATCGGTCTCGACCAGGACAGGCCCGGTCCTACCTGTCGGGCACGAGCTGGAATCGGAATCGGTTCATCAGGCTGTAAGTCTGATGGCCGTCCCGGAGTACCGGCTGATATACGAACTGTTCTGGTTCTGGCCGGCGATCCCGCAGGACCAGGCTCTGGACCATCTTGCCGAAGGCGATATTGCCGCGGCGCGGCGGATCTGGGAAGAACACCGCGGTGGTTCCGGACCGGCAGCGGCGATCGCAGTGCACAATCTCGCGGTCCTGACGCAACTCGAAGCCTCGGAATCGTCGGCCGGGGATACCTGGCATGCGTGGTTGAACGCTGTCGAGTTATGGGACGAAACATTGCGGATGGATGCCTTCTGGCAGCATGTGGCGGCGCGGATGTCGGCAATCGATGAATTCCTGGGCCGCAGCGGCGACGCAGAGCTACGACGCATTCTTCCCGGCGCGCTGCTCAGGTTGTTCGCACAATTCATCCTGGAATCGATTCGGCAGAATGAAGAAGAAAGGCTGAATGCGCAGATAATAGCTTTCGACGAGGTGGCAGTACAGGACAGCGATCCGGCGAGCGCTTTTCCGAAAGACCTCATCGAGGCGGCCCGGCAGAGGCTCGCGCGCGAGATCGCCGACGAGTTCGTGGGCGCGGTAGCACAAATTGCCGACCTCTACCGTGCATTGACCACCGATACCGGCCGCATCGGACAGGCAATCGCGGACGCGAACTTCGTGGGCGCAAGCATACGCGGAGATCTCGGCTTCATCGAGCGGGAAATCACCGGGGTTGCAGATCTTTTCGATCGGGATGCCTTGGAAAAATTGACTGCGATGGTTCTCCTGGACATCGGCGATGCTTTGCTCGAGCGTGCCAGAATGGTTATCGAAGCAGTCACATGCCTGAGTGGGCGTGCCACCGCCGTCAGCGTATATCGGTGCGTGTGGCATATGACCGTCTGGTGTAACTCAGAGGCATCCCATTGTGACGAGGTTACGGTATTTCGGGAAGGGCTGATGAACCGCGCCCGGTCTTTGGTCGCCGGGATGATCACCGACCTACCAACCTACCCGGGCGAAGCTACCCGCGCGCCGCTCGATATCGTCTTCCACATCGCCGCCATCGATTCCGTGGCCTCGATGACGCGCAATATGTATGTACACGACCCGGACGGTACCGCGCGAAATGCCGCCCAAATTATCGAGCTGGTGGCCGAATCCTGCACGATCCCGGTCCGGGAGTTGCGTGCGCTCGGCCACCCGGCCGATGAACGTATCCGGCGGATATTTCAAGACCTGGCCCTCGATATGATGGTGACGCTCGCCGGTCATCTCAGGATCGTCGGAAACCGCCGAGAATACGCACGACTGTATCGTCAGGCGGAATTGGTTTTGGATGCCGATCTGATGCGGGAGGCACTGGAAACCCTGAGCGATATGTTTCCCTGGGGGCGCGGGACCTCACTGGTCGAGGTGCATCGCCGGGCAGTTCGCGGTGGAATGACCGGATTGTTCCACCGGTAGGGCGACCAGCGGCCCGACACCGTCCACGCCGACACCTCAGGCCCGTGGCTGCCGGTAACTCACCTTCACCCTCCATCCGGCACAGCACATAGCCTGAGAACGCCGCAGCAGCCTGGCCGCCACTAACTCACCGGCATGGTCCACGGCGCCCGCCACCCTCGCGAGTGGGCCTGCGCCCACCTCGGTGGGCCGAGGTGATCAGCTTCTTTCTGTTTCCCTCGGGCGGAGGACGCGGTAGCGTTCGGATGGTGTCGAAGGTCAAGGTTGTGCTATGGCTTGGACACGTCGCGCTGCCCGCGCTCGGACTGTGGCTGCTGGTATCCCGTCCCGAGCTCGACATGGACTACGAACACCGTGGAATACATTTCTGGTTGGTGCTCGCCACTGCCGCAATCGCCATGGCGTTGGGCGTTGTGTTGTTCCGGGCCGCTCGGATGCGTGGAGACGCCAGGTTGATCCTGGTATCACTGGTGTGCCAGTTCAGCGCGGGGTTTCTCGGATTACACGCATTGACGACGCCCGGCGTGATCCTGCTGACACCGAACGCCGGCTTCGTCTATTCGGTACCTGTCGGGCTGGGGCTCGGCGGTGTCGCCGCCCTCGCATCGTCGATGGAATTCGGGCCTGGGGCGGCGGCGCGGTTGCATCGGTTCGCATGGATGCTGTCTGTACTCCCGACGCTGCTGCTCCTGGCGTGGGCATTGGTATCGATGGCACAATTGCCACCGCTGCATCACGCACCCGATCCGGCGGAGGCCAGGGGACCGCTGGTCGGTCTGGCCTTCATCGGGTCGGCGTGCTATCTCGTCGCAGCATTTCGCTATGGTCGTGAGTACCTGCGTCGCCGGGGTGTCGTGCTGCTCAGCGTGCTCACCGCCTTCGTGCTGCTGGCCGAGGCGCTTTTCGCCGTAGGCTTCAGCCGTAGTTGGCATACCTCCTGGTGGGAATGGCATGTGCTGATGCTGGCTGCCTTTGCACTCATCTCCGGTAGCGCACATCTGCAATTCCGGCGCGAAGGTTCGGCACTCGGGCTCTTCGACAGCGTAACGCTGCGCCAGACCGTTTCCGGGCTGGAGCGCGACTACACGCACGCTCTCAACGAGATGGTCGATGCGCTCCGTGCGCGCGCCGAAGGCGGCGTCGCCTCGACCGAGCCGTTGGGAGCAGTCGGGGCCCGGTTGTCCAAACGCTTCGGGCTCACCGAACGCCAGGTGGCCGTGTTACAGCAAGGCGCCTACGCGTTGGGTAGCGAGCGTGAGCAGGTCCGTAGACTGGGCCTGTTGGCGGCGATCGGTGGGCGATCGAACGTGATACGCGGCGAACAGGACCTACTCGATGAGGTGCTGCACCTCATCACGGCGGCGTTCGAACGGGATCGATTTCGACTCGGGCTGGTACGAGGCCACGAACTGATCTTTCCCGACGGCGGGCCCGCGAATTCGCAGTCATTGGCGTTCCCGCTGGTCGTCAAGGGAAACCGTGCCGGTATTCTCGAGGCACAACGTGCGGGAGGCCGCTTCACCGACGCCGAGTTGGCGATCTTGCGATCGTTCGCCGACCGGACATCGGTCATGCTGGAGAATGCCCGCCTGTACCAGCAGATCGACGGGCTGTTCCGGTCCTATATGTCCCCCACGGTGGCGACGGCCCTGATCGCCGACCCGTCCCAGGCCGGACTCGGCGGACGGATCGCCGAGGTCAGTGTACTCATGGCCGACCTATCGGGGTTCACGCCGTTTTCCGAATCCTCGGCCCCGGAGGCTGTGGTGCACATGCTGAACACCTATTACGGCGTGATCGTGCCGACGATTCTGGACTACGGTGGGACAGTCGTCCAGTTCGTCGGCGACGCCGTGATGGCTCTCTTCAACGCGCCCGCCCATCAGCCGGATCATGCGTTGCGGGCAGCCGGCGCGGGGCTCGCCATCCAGCGCGTAGTCACCGAAACGGCGATGCGACATCCTGGCTGGCCACGTTTCCGGGTCGGAATCAACACCGGTCCGGCACTGGTCGGCAATATCGGCGCACCGCAGATGCGCAACTACACGGCAATCGGTGATACGACGAACCTCGCCGCCCGGCTGGAGAGCTTGGCGGAGCCCGGGACCGTGGTCATCAGCTCAGTGACCTACGCACACCTCGGCTCGCGCGCACAGGTACGCAGCCGTGGCACAGTGACGGTCCGAGGCCGCAGCGAACCGGTGACCTGCTATGTGTTGGATGGACTATGGTGACCACCGAATTCGAGATTCTCCGTGGATTAGGTGAATCGGAGCGGCGCGAAATTCTGGCCACGTGCACACCCCGCCGGTACAAACGCCGGGAAATCCTGTGCCATGAAGGCGATCCCGGCGACTGTTTGCATTTGATCAGGTCCGGCCGGCTCATCGTCCGGGTGACCACCCCGTTCGGGAACACCGCAACGCTGACGATGCTCGGTCCCGGCCACTCGTTCGGCGAATTGGCAGTGCTCGACAGCAGCTCGCGCCGGACCGCGACCGTCGAGGCGGTCGAGAACGTCGAGACATTGACGTTCAGTCGCGAACAGTTGACGGCCCTGCGTCGGAGGTACCCGGATATCGACCGGGTCATGATCGCCACGTTGGCCGCTCAGGTGCGGCGGCTTTCCGCGCAGGTGCTCGAGGCCCTGTATCTACCGGTCGAAACCCGGGTTCTGCGACGTCTGGTCGACCTTGCCCGTATCTACGGTGGATCGGGTGCGGTTGCAGAGATCCGGCTCAATCAGGAGGATTTGGCATCCATGGCGGGAACCACGCGGGCAACGGCGAACAGAGTGCTGCGCGACCTGCAGGAACACAATATCCTGACGCTGACCCGTGGCCGTATCACCGTGGTCGACCGCGCGGCACTGATCGACTCCGCAAGCTGAAACCATTTCGCGAGTGCCCTACCGCCGGGTGGATGCGAGGCGAACCATGTGCCGCCGACGCCCTGCCCCAGCAGATCTTCGGTCTCCCGTCCTTCGCGAAGTGGTACACCGGCCGGCCGCCGATGGCGACCTGGCACGAACCGTCCGCACGCTCGACGCACGAACTCGTGTGGCGACCATTACCGGCGCGCATTACCTACGCCACCGGCAACACCGCAACTACGTGCCGGTACGGCTACGACGCGATCCGCTCGGCGATACCGGTTCGAACCGTCGATGGCACGGCCGGTGCGAACTGCTTCAGATACGCGCTCAGGTGGTTCTGCCGTGACGTCAGGAACGGGTAGTCGGTGCCGACCATCTGCCGCACCGCCAAGATCGGTAGCGGTGCATCGAGCGGGCGGAAGTCACTATTCCACAACCCACCTTCGGCGCAGCCGGGATAGAACTGCCCGAGCATGAGACCCACCTCGACGAACTGGTCCTTTCCTGCCTGCTGGACCGCGTCGATCATGGCGTAGTCGGTGAGATCGGGAAAGACCGCCACGATGGTCCGCAACGCCGAGCCGGTACCGTCCCGAGGCGCCAGCGTCGGGAAGATGTCGACCATATCATCGACGACGCTCCGCATCCGGTCCTGATCGATGTCCGTGCCACCGACTATGCCGGCCCAGACCACGCGTTTCGCAATCGCCGGACCGGTGAATGGGCAGACCGGGCCAGGCCGGCCGAGCTGCGGATGCGACCGGCTCAGATGTCCCTGCATCCACCTCCGCAACGTCCAGCGAACCGTGTCCGACATCGGGTCCGGGCACGGGTCGAAAAGACTTTCGAACTCGACGCCGGACACCTTGGCGACAATACGCTCGGATTCCATGGCCCCGGTCTCCCTTCACGATCGTTGTTGATAGGGGTCATTGTTCGACGGAAACCGCAGCCTTACTGCCATGCCGGTGACGCTACAAGTGTGTTCGCGGTGACATACAGGATCGCTGGGCGGCCGAATCATCGATAGTGCGAAACAACCTGCTGACGACAGGAGATTGTCGATGATGCAACGACCGGACGGCGCCTTCGAGCTGACTGCGGCGCAACGCGGGATCCTGTATGCCCAGCAACTCACTCCCGCACCGATTACCATCGCGCATTTCGTCGAGATCGAGGGCGAGCTGGACACTGCGGCGCTCTCCGCCGCGATCGTGCAGGAGGCCCGGGAGTCCGGGTACCGCTGTCTGCGGCTCGGCATAGCCGACGGACAGCCGTACCAGGTCATCGACGAGACCGTCTGTGACACCGTCGGCCTGCACGATTTCCGTGACAGCGATGATCCCGAGGCCACGGCACGGGAGTGGATGCGCGCCGAGTACACCGCGCCGCTGGACGTATTCGACGACCAGCTTTCGACGATGGCGGTGCTCCGGGTCGGCGCGCGGCGGTACTTCTGGTATGGAAGGGCGCACCACATCGTTCTCGACGGTTACGCCGCGAATCGCTCGTTTCGGCGGGTTGCCCAGCTGTACACCGCGATCGTCGAAGGCACCCCGCCCCAACCTACGCCGTTCGGTGAACTCGCTGCGGTTGCCGAGGACGAACGCGCCTATCGGAACTCGCCCGAGGCCGACACCGACCGGGAGTACTGGCGCCGGCACTTGGCCGGTGCGCCCGAGCCTACCGGCCTCACCGGCCGATCGGTGCCGCCGCCGGCGCATCCTCGGGTCGTCGGTTCGGTCCTTTCACCGCGGATCACCGCACTGCTGGAGACGGTCTCGGGTGGTCGGCGCGGCATCGCGTCGGCCCCGGTGCTCGTGGGCGCCTTCGGCGCTTTCGTGGCACGGATGCTCGGACGTGACGAGGTTCTGCTGACACTCCCGGTCACGGCGAGGACGACGAAGACGTTGCGGTCCTCGGGCGGTATGGCCGCGAATGCCGTGCCCCTACGAGTGCCGGCACGACCCGCGACAACCGTCGGCCAACTGATCCGGGCCACCAGGCGCGAACTCGTCGATGCGCTGCCCCGGCAGCGTTACCGGATGGAGGACGTGCTGCGCGACACGGGCCGCAACGTCGGCACGCCGGGGACGTTCGGACCGCATGTGAACCTCATGATGTTCAACGGCGCACTGGATGTGGGTTCGCTCGTCTGGCGCCTGCACGTACTGTCCACGGGACTGGTCGAGGATCTGTCGCTCGTGGTCTATACCGGCTCCGGTGACGACCGGGTGACGCTCGACCTCCAGGCCAACCCGGGCCTGTACAGCGACGCCGAGGTGCAGCGGCACCACCAGCGGTTCATATTGTTTCTGGAGCGGTTCCTCGCGGCCGGACCCGACGCCGCCCTGACCACGATCGACATTCTCACCGACGCCGAGCGCGCGATGCTGCCGCACGCGCGGCCATTGGACGCTGCGATCCTGACGATGCCGGACATCCTTGCGCGGGCCACCGCTACGAGTCCGGCTTCTGTCGCGGTCCGGTTCCAGGGGCGGTCGGTGACCTACACAGAACTCGACGAGAGCTCGAACAAATTGGCTCGCATGCTCATCCGCCACGGGGCCGGACCGGAAACGGCCGTTGCGTCGGCGCTGACCCGGTCCGTCGAATCAATCGTCACCATGTGGGCCATCGTCAAGACCGGCGCGACGTACGTGCCGATCGACCCGAACTACCCCGCGGCGCGAATCGCCCACCTTCTCGACGACTCCGAGACGATGCTGGGTGTCACAGTCACCGCCCTCTGCGCTTGCCTACCGCGGTCGGTGCACTGGGTGGTCCTCGACGACGATTCGGTTGCTCCGGTCATCGACGCGGAGCCGGCGGCTGCGATCACCCAGGCCGATCGTTCGGTGCCGCTGCGCCCCGACCACGCCGCGTATCTGATCTACACCTCCGGATCGACGGGAGTGCCGAAGGGCGTGACGATCACCCACACGGGCCTGGCGAATCTGCTCAGTGCGAAACAGGAATCCATGCGGGCACAGCCGGATGGGCGGGTACTGCATTTCGCCTCGCCCAGTTTCGACGCATCCATATCGGAGATCCTGCTCGCGTTCGGCGCCGGTGCATGTCTCGTTGTGGTGCCGTCGACGGTGCTCGGCGGCTGCGAACTCGCGGGCATCGTCGCCGACGAGCAGGTCACACACATGCTCGTGACACCATCGGTGCTGTCTACGATGACTCCGGCGGCACTGGCAAGTGTCGAGATGCTCGCGGTCGCTGGGGAATCACTGCGGCCCGAAACTGCTCAGCGGTACGGTGCCGGTCCGAGCCTGCGCAACCACTACGGACCCACCGAATTCACGATCTGGGCCACGTGTTCGGATGTGCTGGACGGCGATCGGCCGATCACTATCGGATCCCCGCGGCGCGGTGCTACGGCCGTGGTGCTCGACCCATGGCTGCGCCCCGTCCCGGTCGGCGTCGTCGGCGAGTTGTATCTGGCGGGTGCAGGTCTCGCCCGCGGTTATCACAACCGCGCGGACCTCACCTCGTCCCGGTTCGTCGCCGCCCCCTTCGGCGTCCCCGGTGAGCGCATGTATCGCACCGGAGACCTGGTGTGCTGGAATGAGACCGGCTCGCTCGAGTTCCGAGGGCGCACCGATCACCAGGTCAAGATCCGTGGGTTCCGTATCGAACTCGACGAGATCGACGCGGTGTTGGCGCATGAGCCCGGCGTGGAGTTCGCGACGACTGTCGGCCACGACGGGCCGGGGGACACCGCTACGCTCGTCTCATACGTGCAGCCCGCCCCGGATACCGAGATCGACGTCGACCGATTGCGTGAGGCGGTCGCCCGGGTGCTGCCCGCATATATGGTCCCGGCGACCGTGGTGGCACTCGAGCAGATTCCGCTCACGCCGGCGGGCAAACTGGACCGGGCGGCGCTGCCGAAGCCGGAATTTCGTTCCGGGCGTCAGAAGTTCCGCCCGGCGGTGACTCCCACCGAGCAGAAGGTCGCCGAGGCATACGCAGAGGTACTCGGTGTCGAGCGGGTTGGCATCGACGAATCCTTCATCGAGCTCGGAGGCAATTCGCTCACCGCCGCCCGACTGGCGGCCGACCTGGGCACGATGTTCGGTAAGCAGGTATCTGTCATGCACATCCTCGCCGACGCCACGGTCCAGGCCCTTGCCCGCCGGCTGGACGCCGACGGCGAGGCGTCGGACTCCTCCCCGTTCGCCGTGCTACTGGAAATCCGGCCGGCCGGTACCGAACCACCCCTGTTCTGCATACATCCGACCTCGGGGTTGGCCTGGTGCTACGCAGGCCTGGTGCCACACCTCGATTCCCAGGTGCCGATCTACGGACTACAGTCCCCGTGGGTGGACGACGTCGCCCCACGGCCGCAGACGATCGACGAGTTCGCCGACCTGTACACACACGCTGTTCGTTCGGTTCAAAGGGAGGGCCCGTATCGCCTGCTGGGGTGGTCGCTCGGCGGAATCGTCGCCCATGCGGTCGCGGCCCGTCTCCGCGCTCTCGGTGCCGAGGTGTCGCTGCTCGCACTGCTCGACGCCGATACAGCCTTCCTCGGTATGGAGCCGCCCGCGCCGCTGAGCGTCGCCGGGTTCGTCTCCGGGTACGCGGAGGCGAACGGGATCGACTCTGCACCGGTGGGACTCTCGACCGAAGACACGGTCACGCTGAACCGGCAACCTCGCGACACAAGCTTTCTCGAACCACGTCACCTCGAGCGGATGGTTGCGGCCGCGCATCACACCGGCCGAATGCTCGCGCAGCACCGTCCGCCGGTCGTCGATGCGGAGATGATCTACTTTGCCGCCGCGCCGAACGGCATTGCCGACCGGCCGCACGCCGCGGCGAATTGGACCCCGTACGTCGCGGGGCCGGTGCACAACCACCCGATCGACGCCGGCCACGATGACATGATGTCGGCGACGGTGATACCCGCGATGGCACGGGTGCTCAACAAGCATCTGTAGGTCGGGACGAACCCCTGCCGGACCCGGCTGATCCAGAAGCTACCCCGACCCGACAAGTCCGGCGCCGCCACCCGTTGAGCGACCCAAACCCCGGCGGGCACGGCACCTCGACGCCGAGGAAGTCGCCGAGCTGACCACCGGTTACCGGGCCGGAGCGACAGACCCACGCGAGATTCCCAGGGACGGGCCAGGGCATGACCGAACGTCATCCAGCGAAGAGATGTGCCAGGTCAGCGGAACTGCCGGGTGGCCTGCTCGATGGCGGTGTAGGAGATGCGTTCTTGCTCCAGCCGCACGGACCTGCCCAGAACCCCCTCCACTAGGTCGGTATAGAGGCTCGCTTCGTCCGGGGTGAGTGCCTCGAGGTGCTCGCTGGTGGGGTTCGGCTCGGCGATCCAGTGGCTCTCGTGGGCGAGGAGGCTGGCGCGGTCCATGAGCATGGACCGCGTACCTTCGAATGAGCGGCGCACGCTGTTCAGGATCGCAAATCCGTGGGTGTCGATGTCACCCCAGTAGACGAGATTTTTCTGATCCAGCCACTTCAACGGGCGCAGCCGGGATGCTGCGTAGCCCTCGCCGAAGATGACGACAGCGTCCTCCACAGGTGGGAAAGCGAGGTAGGTGATCTCGTTCTCCACAACGAACACCGTGCGCTCCGCCAGCGGCATGTCGGCCAGCTCGAGTACTCGGACGGCGAGTTCGCTGAATTCAGGGCCGTCGGACAAGTGCCGGTAACGGATGTAGGAAGGCTTCTGGCGAAACCCGTACCGGCCGGCGAAGTCGGATGCCGACTTGCTGCGGTCGATGCGCTCCTCCGGTAGCAGGCAGTCCAGCAGCGCCGCCAGGACGGTGCGAAAACGTTCGATGAACTTGGTGTCGACTCCAGGCACGTCGATCTGCCGTACGTACATGTCAGGACGTGCGTGTGAGTCGATCCACAGGGCGGTGTTGACCAGCCGGAGCCACTCGTCCTGGTACTCGATCACTTCCATCGGTTTTGCGGACATCCAATCGGCGATGGCAGGAGCTCTGAGCGCGGTCGCGTCGAGCAGGACGGTGAACGTTTCCACGGTGGACTGGACACCGAGTACGGCCCAAAGCTGCTCGTAGGAGTCGACCCAGACACGGCCGGGGATCGTGTTCGTGCCGACGACTCGACCTCCGACGGTTCTCATCTCGACACGAAGTTGGCGCGTTCGACGCCACTGCTCGACCCAGGCACGTGCGCCGTCCAGGTGTGTAGCGATGTCCTGCGCGCTCGGCCTCCGTAATCCGATTGCCAGCGGCTCCCAGGGGATTCCGGCGGCGAACTGGGACAGGAACTCGCCACGATCCCATCGCCGACGCAGTGTGCCCAGCACATCGTCGGGTACGGTCCAACTGGCCGATGCCACGTCAGGCGCCTTGATCGGAAGCGGTGGCGAGAGTGTGAGCGAGCTGACGATGCTGATACTCTTCGATGGTCAAGGTCTGCAATCTCGAGCTGTCACCGGTCTTGTTGTCCACGAATCCGACTGCCGCGACATAGGGTTCGATGACGTGGATCTTCTGCAAGGGGGTCACGATCAGCAGTTGCAGTCCCAACCGCCGGAAGAGACCGAGGGCGAATCGGGTTGACTCATCGGAACCGCGGCCGAACGCCTCGTCGATCACTACAAACCGGAAGGTCTTCGACTTGCTCACGCCCCAGTCGAGCTTGAACTGGTAGGCCAGCGACGCCGCGAGGATCGTGTAGGCGAGTTTCTCCTTCTGACCGCCGGATTTGCCGCCCGAGTCGGCGTAGTTCTCGTGTTCGGTGTCATCGGCGCGCCACCGTTCGGACGCGGAGAAAGTGAACCAGTTGCGCACGTCGGTGACGCGGCGGGTCCACTGCCGGTCCGGTTCGGTGTGCCCATCCCGTCCCCGGAACCGTTCGATCAGCGCCTTGACCTGGAGGAACTTCTGTTCGGAGTACTGGTTCGAGTCGTCGCCGCTCAGTGATCCGCTGGTGCACTCCCGGAGGTCTTTGCGGAACTCTCGGACCTCGACATTTACCGTCGGATGTGGCTCGAGCCGGATGAACCGGTCGGGGTTGTAATCGATGTCGACCAATGAGTCGTTGATGGTTTCGATCCGCTGCTTGATCAGCTCCGCCTGCTTGGTCAGCTGAGAATGGAAACCCGCGATGTCGCGAATGGTGTTGGTGTTGAGGTAGGTCTTGAACTCGGACTCGAACCGGGGCAGGTCGTCGGATGAGATCCGGTCGTGCAGCGAACGGTATTCACCTGCCGTCTGCACCGAGTTGTCGAACTCCGCCGTTTCCAGCGGGTACTCCTTGCGGAAGTCCCCCATTCTCGCGACTACGCGCGCCGCGGCCTTGTTCTGCCGGCCGGTGAGCCGATCGATTTCGGTGGTGATCTCGTCGTTCACCGCGATGTGGCAGGTGTCGCAATCTTCCGGAGTAACGAGGTTCCTGGCTCCGACACGTTCGTCTACCGAGGGAAACGATGCCCTGGCGGATTCGGCCGCCGGTTCGTCCAGAGTAGCCCTCGTGTCGCGCAGCTGTCCCGCCATGGCTTTGCGCTGACCATCGAGGTTTCCGAATTCTGTCTGCGCCTTCTTCTGTGCGGCCTCGGCAACTTCGATCTGGGTAGCGACGGTTTCCAGCTCTGCGGTCAGTCGCTTCAGCTCGTCCGACTGCTGTTCCAGCCGCGTCTTTTCGTCGACGAGTGCGGCTATGCGGTTGACCGACGCCTGCCAGTCTACGTCGTCGAACTCGTTGAACTGTTTCAGCAAGGTCAGGGTTGTGGCGAGCCCCCGTTTGGCGCTCAGTTCGGCGTTGACCTTCTGCACCAGCCCGTCCATGTCACGCAGTTGACGTTGAAGGCGCTCCGCCTGGTCGATCAAAGCGTCGATCTTGGCCTGGTTGTCCCAGCCCAGGACGTAGTGGCGGCGGTCGTCGATTCGGCGGGCATCGTCTTTCTCGTGCCTGCCGCGGGCACCTTTGACCTGCCCGGCCTGGGTGACAGCCTTGGCTGCTCGCCGGAACTCGGCCATGGTGTCGACACACTCGTAGTCGGCACGGTATGCCAGCTCACGTTCCAGCCACTCCGAGAACGACGAGTCCTTGATCTCCAATTTGGTGAACAGCGACCGTTCTGGCAGTGAAGGAGGCGGCGTCCGGCCCAGCCGTTCCGGCACTCGGTAGTAGACGAGCTTGATCCCGAGGTGCCGTTCGTTGATCCACTCGGAGACGGCATCATAGTGCTCGCCCGAGACCAACATCGACAGCCCGAAGCTGTGTAGCAGCCGCTCAGCAGCCCCTTCCCAAGTAGCGCTGTCCACACGGACCTGGACGAGCTCGCCGGCGAACGGAAGCTCGGCGGTATCAACTTGTATTGCAGCGCAAAGTGCCTCCCGTATGTCCAGGCTGCGCTTGGGAATGTTACTGCGTCGCTGCCGCAGGCTCAGCAGCTCGGTGTTGATGTGCCCGGCTTCTGCATCGAGCTCACGGCGCGAGACGACAAAGTCGGTGAGTCGGTTTTGCAGCTCGGCCTGTACTTGGTCGAGACTGCTCTGCCTTTCGGATACTGCACGCCGCCGGGCGGCGAACTGGGCGGCGTCCACGACTGCGGGCAGCTCGGCGGCCGCCAGTAGCAACTGATACTGGTCGTGTTGTTTGCGCCGCCGGTCGCGTTCGGTCTCCGCGGAGCCGATCTCGGCTTCGAGCCGACTGATTCGGTTACCACCGCAGCCCGCCCGCTCGATCTCGAGGTCTCGCTCCTTGCGCCGCAAGCGTTTCAGGTCGGCCTCCGCGGCAGCGCCGGCTGCCTCCTGCTCACTGAGCTCTACGTCAAGACCCGACAGCCGGTTGACGAGCAACGTCACCTTGCGATCCGCACAGTAGAACCGAAGTGCTTCCCGTTCGGTCTTGCCCGCCATGATCCGTGCGTCGAGGTCGTCGTAGGTGTCGCACTCGGCGAGCAGGGGTTCGAGCATGGTGAGCTGTGTGCGTGCTTTGAGCACCGCTTCGTGCGCTTTGGTCAGGTCTTCGAAATGGTGTACAAGCCGGCTGGTCCAATCAGCCGCGTCGAACGGCTCCAGCATGTGGGAACGGACGAAATCGTTCAGGTTGCCCACCGATTTCATCGATACCGTCTGGTGGAACAACTCCATCGCCTGCTCGGACTCGATCCCCAGCAGACGGCGGAAATCCTTGCTGTACTGAGGAAAATGGTCGCGGACACCAGCGCCCTGCTTGCGCAGCCGGCGCTTGAGCGTCGCAATGTCCCCACCGAACTCGGCGAAATCCTCCGCGATCGTCAGGCTCCGATCCGCTGTCACATAGAACCGGTCCGGCTGACCGACAGAGGCGTCGCGGAACCAGAACACCTGGGCCAGCGTCACCGTCGAGTCACAGCCGACGTTGCTGAAGGTAGCGAGGACAACCGAAAACGACCGGCGATCTCGCAACCCGACCGGCCTGGCCGCGCCGGTCGCCTCGTTGCGCTCGGACTTGTAGTAGCCCAGCACATACGAGCGGAGGTCCCGCTCCTTCGTGTCGGCCCCCGCCGCCTTGTTGTAGGAAATGCGATGTGCGGGTAGCAGCAATGTGGTGATCGCATCGACGATGGTCGACTTTCCGGAGCCGATATCGCCGGTCAGCAGGCTGTTGCGCCCCTCGGGACGGAACAGCCACACCCGCTGGTCGAAGGTCCCCCAGTTATAGACCTCCAGTCGTTCCAGCCGATAACCGGCGAGCCCGGACTCCTCGGTGTCCAGGCCCGCGGCGCTGAACAGGCCACCCATCAGTCCGCACCCCCTACTCCATCGAGTTGCGCGGCGTATTCGCCGAGCCGCTGGTCGAACTCGGCCAGCCATTGCCCGTCCACGAACGCCTTGAGGATGCGCCGCACCTCGTACGCGGCGTCCTGCCCGGCGATCCGCCGCAAGAACCCGAGTTCGACAATCTTGCCGAGCAGGGTGTCGATCTGATCGACCAGCCGAGCTTCGTTGCTGCTCTCGGGCAGGAACATCCGCACCATCTCCACAAGCTGATGCCTTGTGAGAATCAACCGGGTCTCCGCTCCGGAAGCATCGAACTCGGCAAGTTTCTTCCGCAGCAGCGCCAACAGCAGGCTCATGTGAAACGAAAGAGCACGCCGCGGGATCAGCCGGGGCAGTTTCGCATCCTCGTCCTCATCGCCCGGCTTCGACCGCAGGAAGGCATATCCCTCGGTCTCGTCGACAACAACGGTCAGGCCGATCACACCGACGTAGTCACGCACCTGGGCCTGCAACGGCAATAGATGCCGCCAAACCTTCTCGTGACTGTCCGCGTAGACCACACCCTTCATCAGGTGCGTGATGACCAACGGCAGATCGAGCTCGTCGCGGCGCAATGACGTAGACACGCTGCCCATGCTAAAGACGCCCACCGACGATGTGGTCGCCGTCCGAGGCCCGAATAAACGTCACCCGCGGTATCGTCGCCACCCGCACCACACCACCGTCATCTATCCAGCGCACCTGCTCCCGCGTCGCCTCGTCGAAGACGATCTGGAACGCGGAGTCGGCGAGCGAGAGATAGGCGACGAGCTCAGCCATACCCTGTTCCAGTGGCCGGCGCCCCAATACCTCACGCAACCCGACCTGGGCACGTTCGCGCAGCTCGCGGCGCACAACGCCGCACAACAACTCACGGTCCACATGGACCTGCTCGAACAGCGCGGACGCATCGACATCCTCGTCGGCCGCAGCGATGCCCGCACTATCCAGCGAGACTTTCTCGTTCGGCGTGTAGAGCGGCCGTTCCATCGGCAGACCGATCACCGGCGCGGTGCCGTCGAGTTCGCAGGTGAGCGCGGGGGTGGGCTGCTCGCGGAGTGCGAGCGCGGAGGACTCGATGCTGTACAGGATGTCCATCACACGACGATTCTCCAGCCACACCTGGTCGTCCAGAAACCGCCGCAGCTGCTCCGACAGCAGCCGCACTGTCGCCTGAGTGCGTTCGGCCGCGTCGAGCCAGTCGTAGTGAATGTGCCGCATACGCGGGTCGGTTTCGCCAACCGCGTCCAGAGACTGGACTTTCTCGAGCAGTTCGGTGAGCTCGGATTGCCGTTCATGCGAAAGAAGGAAGTCGTAGAACGCTTGGAAGCTGCGTCCCTGGTCCGAGTCGGTGATGGTGGTGCGGTTGCCGACCACCTCCTCGAGCAGTTGCCCCTTCCTTCCCGCCCACCCGGCGATGCGCGCACGAAGGGACCGATCCAATCCCCGGAAGTTGGCCTCGACCTCGCGGAAGTCGGCCAACAACTGCCACGCGGTCGCAGCGAACTGCTGGTAGCGGTCCCGCTGAGCCGAATCGTCGAGCACGGCGAAATCACCACCGGCGACCCGGTCGATCTCGTCGTCGATTTCGCCGCGGCGCCGGTGGAGCTCGGCCAGCCGGATGTCCGGATCGGTTTCGGCTCCGTAGGCCATCTGACGCAGCAGTTCGAATACGGTGTTCAGGCGGGACTCGGTACCCACAAACGAACGTTTCCGGAGCGAATCGACCCAGGTAAGCGCCTTCTCCACGGCTGGAGTCGCATCGAAATGCACCTCGTCGGTGCCCGCGGGGTAGTACTTCCGAAGCCACCCGTTCATCGGAGCCGCCCAATCGTCCAGGTATGCCTTGGCCATCTTGGGAAACGCGCCTTCGCCGAGCCGCTCGTTGAGCGCATACAACTCGTCGTCGAGACGATCGGTCAGCTCGGTGGCCGAGATCGACCGGATGTTGTCCTCGACGAAGACCTTCCGGAGGAACCCCAGCACCAGCGGCGCGTTGTCGGCACGTAACAGCCGCCACGCCGGATCACTGCGGCGCAGAAAGTCGAGTTCGTCGAAATCCATCAGCAGCTCTCACGGGTCACACAGGCTCGGCGGGCACAACGACGACGCCGTCCACTTGGTGACGTCGGAAATCAATCGATCTCCGTTGGCGCGGTTGCGCCTACGGCTCGAACCGATCTAACACACAATAGTTTCTCTGCCCCCTCATGGCATCAGGACCTGCCGGTCCGCCACGAAGCTGCCGGGGTCGACGTGACTGGAGCCCGGTGGGTGGGTCCACCGGTTGTGAGAGTTCTGATGCACCAGAATGGGTGCAGAAGGAGACGATCACACCATGTCACGACGTCGGCACACGCCCGAGCAGATCATCCGCAAGCTCCGCGAGGGAGAGCGACTGCTCGGTGAGAACTTCACGATCGAGGACGTGTGCAAGCACCTCGAGATTTCGGATGCGACCTGGCATCGCTGGCAGAACCAGTACGGGGGCATGAAGTCCGAGGACGCCAAGAGGCTCAAAGAGCTCGAACGCGAGAATGCCCGGCTCAAGAGAATGGTCGCCGACCAGGCGCTCGATATCGACATGCTCAAGGAGCTGAACCGGGGAAACTACTGAGCCCGGACCGCCGCCGCAGGGCCGTGCAGGTGCTGCGGGACCGGTTCGGGGTCTCCGAACGCCGAGCATGCCGCCTCGCCGGGCAACCCCGCTCGACACAGCGCCGCCGACCTGCGGTTGCCGAGACCGAGCGGGTCTTGACCAGGCGACTTCGCGAGATATCGCGGGCGCATCCGCGGTGGGGATGGCGCAAAGCTCACGCTCTGTGTCGGTCCGAGGGGCTGGTGGTCAACCGGAAACGCACCCGCCGGCTGTGGCGAGAACACGGATTGAAACGACCTGCCCGGGTCCGGAAGAAACGGCGGATCGGTGCGGGCCGGCATCAACGACTTCGTGCATCCCGGCCGGATCAGATGTGGGCACTGGATTTCCAGGTCGACGTCACCGCCGACGGACGCCAGGTCCGGTTCCTCAATATCGTGGACGAGTTCACCCGCGAAGCCCTCGCGGTGACCGCGTTCCGGTCGTGCACCGCTGACCAACTCGTCGACGTACTCGACGAACTCGTCGCTTCGACCGGCCGCAAACCGGAGCATATCCGGATGGACAACGGCACCGAGATGACCGCACACGCGATGACCGACTGGTGCCGGTTCACCGGGGTGGACCCAGCGTTCATCGACCCGGCCTCGCCGTGGCAGAACGGGATCTGCGAGTCGTTCAACGGCCGATTCCGCGACGA